>JAFZET010000337.1 GCA_017560565.1 Clostridia bacterium
CAGGCGGAGTGCTGTTCTGCAGATTTCGTCTACCAGCTGCAGTGTTGCGATAAAAGTACCATACCGCAGTGTTCCTCTGAACATACGAAATTCGATAGTATGGAAGTTGGTCAGGTTCAGGGCCACATATCGACCTGCGTCTTTGTTCTTTGCTTTCTGGTAAGTTTCCAGTATGGTTTCAGAAATAGTCGCATACTTGGCCGCCCACCGATTGAGTGAGCCGATTGTTCTTCTTGAAAAACGTACCAGTTCGTTCCAGTGTTTCTCAATAAAGAATAATACCCTCCCGATGGCGATTTCCTGCTCATCGTAGTCACTGCCAAAGAAATTACGGTTGCAGTGTACATGAAGACCACAGGAACCTGCGTTGTGAGAAGCATAACCAAGTTCCACGGCTTTGGAGAGAACTTCCCGCCAGTTCATTTCGTTGGTATGGTATTCAAGGGTCATAGGATGGCTGACGATTTCGAAACCATCGTCCAGGGATCCATCGTGTTTACAGTAAATGTGGTCTACCGATTTCGAGAATCAAATCTGCATTATGGCTGTCCTCACCTGCTTCGTCGATCTCCAACTCTACGCCCATAAACAAAGAACCCTCGTCACCATAGAAAATGGGAGAGGGCTTGTAGTGGTAGTTATGAATGGCATCGTTGTAGTGCTTGTCGTAACAGTCCTGGCAGTAGGGTTCGTCATCGTCATCGCTATAGTGTACGTCATCATTGTGAATCAGCCGGCCGCAGTCCCGGCAGGTGGTGTAGTTGTGATCGTAGCAGTAGTGGCAGAGGGTGTACATACCGTTCACTTCTGCTTCGTCCCGCCAGATTCGGTCCATACAGCAGTCACAGAGGGTGGTGCGCGCGTCCAGACAGTGTTCGCAAAAGATTCGGTCGTCGAATTCGTGGGCGTTAGTTGGTGAAAGAACTGCACCGCAGAATTCGCATATGATGGGGGTTGACATGGTTGTGTCCTCCTGTTAGTTGGTTTGATTTGGTTTTTGCTATGAAAATGATATATAAATGAAAGAAACGAAAATGCGTAAACCAAACTGAACCAAGCAGGACTGACGAACACTATATTAAACCAAATTTTCGTAAAGGAGATTTTTGTTATGTACAGAAATATACCGGAAGTGATGACTTTCAAGGAGTGCCAGCAGCTGCTGCGGGTTGGGAAGAATACCCTGTTGGAGCTGCTGTATACGAGACAGATTGATGGGTTTCGGATTGGGAACCGGTGGCGGGTGACGAAAGAGAGTGTGGTGGAGTTTATGGAGAGAAGATAAAAAAGAAGGACACTGGTATTTTTCAGATACCATGTCCTTCTTTTCGTATGTCATTCTTCTATCGGAACACTGCACTACTGGATATGACAGGCCCGAATACCGTCCTACACAAGCAACTTTCGGCAGGGTCTCTAGTCATTCCAAACGAGTGATGCCAAATTGAAAGACCAGTCATCACTCGTTTTTATTTTCACTTTATGAAATCACTTCCGAGTAAACAGATCAATGCCGCGGACACAGATATACATCACATTGGATATCTGTTTTAGCAGGATCACAGCACAATGCATGGACAACCAATTCTTTTCCGGACATATCTGCAGTCAACGGCAGATAGTATGTATAGTTCCCATTTTTCGACATTACCCTGTGTTCCCAGATATTGGACTTATAGGCAACAGCACGATCCGGGAATGCAAGCAGCTGGTCATTCCATTCCGCAGCACAGTATACCCCTTCGTCCCCATGCTCTCCTTCTATCGCCACAGCAAGATACTCTCCGTCTTTCAGTGCAGGCAGTACGATCCGGGCTGTCTGTACGGCACATACGGATTTTCTTCCGTACATTGCCTGCAGATTGTTTACATGCGGATCCGGCAGTGCAGCTTCCTGATCGCCTTTCCATGCACGTATCGCATAAATTCTGTCCATCGGACAGGGCAGACGGAAATACCGCAGTTTCAGGTTCCCCAACGGATACCGTACACTGACCAGTTTTCCTTCCAGGGGATAGATATCATGGACGGAAAAACGTACAACAGGTGTGACAAACTGCGCATCCAGCACCCGTTTTTCCATCATCCCGGTTTCTGTCCACTGGAAAAGATCGGCGGAAACGGAACCGGTTTCAGGATAGCTCTGCTGCAGAACCTCCGGTGTGGCTGTATCTGTTTCAAAACACACAACCTCTATCGTATCTGCTTCTATCGTACCGCCAAAATCCACACGCAGGCAGCCCCCGTCGATCCGCTGTCCGCCGAAGTAGGTTTTCGACTGTCCGTCAAAGAAGGTGTCCGGCTTTCCATCAAACGCGAAGGCTCCGTCACATCCTCTTGCCAGATAGGTTTTCTGTGCGAAAAAGGCATCTCTGGCAGCCTGTACTTCCGGAACTACCGTATCTCCGGATCGTCTCAGTTCTCTGGCTTCCAGAGAATCGTTGTCAATGCCGAACTGTGCGGCTTCGTAAAGCTGTTCTCCGCGGTACAGCTGACCCGGATTTTCTCTGGCTGTTCCCAGATACAGTGGGGCAAAATCCCGGTTATCCACAGGCTCTGCGGTGCAGTACGGTACTATACCATCAGCTGTGAGAAGGGAAATCTCTCCGCCCTCAGAAAATATAGTCCTGATTTCCAGCGGAACACCATTCCCGTTTTCCCGGATGGTTTCATATTCGCAGGGAATCAGTACCGGATCCGCTTCTTCCGGAACAGCGATTTCAAACAGGTGTGCCCGATGGGGCATCAGTGTCACCGGAACGCTGTCTCCGAATGCAAACTTTCCGATCAGCTTTTCCACAGGATGCCGCTGGATCAGCAAAAATTCTCTGCCCTCAGCGTCAAGACCGATCTCCGCATCCAGCCGGATGGAAATTTCCTGTTTCTGCCAGGTATTGTTCCCCGTGGTGAGAAAACGATGTGCGGCTGTTCCTCTGGATACGGCAGACGGTCCGTATGTGTCAGGAAGGATAACACCATCCACCAGAATTTTTGCATGGCGTTTATGCAGATTATAGACTCTTGCCAGTTTCGGATATTCATCGTCACGCATCAGCCACGGATTGCCGTAGATTTCAGGAGAGAGGATCATACATCTGCCGAAGGCCTGATAGATCAGGTCATCCTCAAAATACGCCACAGAAGAAGAAATACATACGCCGTGATCTTCTGCCAGTCTCTCCAGATTTTCCGGCAGACCACGGTCAAAAATGAATCCTCTGTGATGCATACAGGTACGATCATTGCCGCTGTGTACATCCACATAAGTTTCCGCACCCTGCCACAGGAATGTGGTCACATACTTTTCCGCTTCAAACAGATTGAGCCGGTGATTCAGCACGATCAGATCCGGACTGTATTTCCGGCAGTCCCGAAGCATTTCGGCATACACCGATGCTTTTTCCGGACGGAGCGTACCGCATACTCCATCCACCTTGAACAGGGCAAAATGATACCGGCGGCAGAGATCCACCATGAAATCATACCGCTTTTTTTCTTCTTCAGGGGTATTTCCGAACCCATCCGGACTGCCCCATAACCCCATGCGGATACCGGATTCTGCAGCTTTCTCTACCACAGGATCATATCCATTCGGGTATTGTGTCCGGAACTTTTCCCCTTCCGGATCCCCGTAGCCCATAAGTGCTCCGTCGAAATTCCCGGCA
>JAFZET010000338.1 GCA_017560565.1 Clostridia bacterium
GAGATATCCGGTATGTATTTGAGCAGCTGCTCACTGGTCAACTCAGGGGTCAAGCCGGTCTCACTCTTCTCCGACGCAATCGTTCCGCCGGTACCGATGTGCAGAATTTTTTTCTTTTCCATATTCGTCTCCTTATCCCAAATCTCTTCCATCCATAGCCGCCAATCCGAAACGGACAGCGGAAATAATTAGGTTTCTTTCCTGTTGGCTGGTTGCCGCTTCATATCGTGTACGCAAATCTCTTAAAAACAATCCTTTCAGGCTGTTCTCCCCTGCCCGCTGCCAAATATCTTCTGTCGGAATCGTTTCATCTCTCAATTGCAGTTCATAAAATCGGGGAGCCCAATCGGTTTCCAGTGCGTGAAGGTCGATTCCTTCTTCCCCTGTCTCTCCGGTAAAGACGATCCGACAGATGTCTCTCTCGGCAGTTTTGGGGATTACGCGTTCCATCGCCTCTGCTGCGGTACAATTTGTCACATCTGTTTTCAATACTCGATAGCACCGATGGTTCAAGGGAAAAAAACGTAATGACGCATGCCCCTTCCAAACATCAGCGATGACAACACCCTTATCCCCTGTTTCGTCAAAACCACGCCCTTCCGGACAACCACTGTAAGCCCAGATACTTCCCCCGCACAACTGTTCTCCGCTATATTGATGAACATGTCCCAAGGCCAGATAATCGAAACCACTTTCTCTGATCTGTTCGCGTCGTATATTCCCGTACGCACTCCCCGGTTCATCCACCGCGCCATGAAGACAGAGCACGTGCAGTCTGTCATCCTTTGGTGCGGCATATCCTTCCAGTGGCTCTGAGAAGCGGTGCCGATCCAGAAACGCAGCTCCGTGAACAACACAGTTCAGTGCACCCAGTTCCACGGAAGTAACTTCCTGTGAAGTAAAAATGTGTACGTTGTCCGGCCATGTTTCCCTAACATACGGACTGAACCGTATACAGGGATCATGGTTTCCCGGTGCAATAAAGACGGGGCAGTTCATATTTTCCAATGCCGTCTTGAGTCGGGCAATCGTCTCCGGATAAACACGGTCTCCGTCAAACAGATCACCGGGAAGAAGAACCAGATCAATATTTTCCTCCACCGTCAGCGATGCCAGCTTATCCAGAAGGTCTCGGCTTTCCCGCCGCCGCTGTCGCGCCTTCTCAACCGGAAGAGCTGTAAAAACGCTGTCCAGATGCAGATCCGCAGCGTGTAGAATTCGCATTTTTCTTTCCCATCCTATCGAATATCAATCCGTTCCACACCGATACAAAGCCCCGTACTGCTGTCCAGATCAAAGATCACACCTTGCATTTTGCAAGGACCATCCGCAACCTGATATCTTCCCGGAAGTCCACCGAGAAATCCTTCGATGCTCTGCTGAGGCCGTATTCCCAGAACCGAACGGACCGGTCCTGTCATCCCCAGGTCAGTAATATATCCTGTTCCTTCCGGCAGGACCTGCTCATCCGCTGTCGGTACATGGGTATGTGTCCCCCACACCGCACTGACTTTACCATCCAGATAGTACCCCATCGCCAGTTTTTCACTGGTTGCTTCCGCATGGAAGTCCACCAATGTAAATAAGGCCTTATCACCTTTCAGCAATCTATCTGCTGTGGTAAAGGGATTGTCCGCATTAAAGTCCAAGCCACACCGTCCAATGAGATTCATCACACCGATCTGCACTCTGCCACAGTCATAAATCCCATATCCTCGTCACGGCGCCCGCCCTGTGTAGTTGGCGGGGCGCAGAAGGTAGGGATC
>JAFZET010000339.1 GCA_017560565.1 Clostridia bacterium
ATATCGCACAGGTACTGGCATACAACATCAAAAAGGAAGGGTATGACTGTACCTGTGCCTATGATGGAGAAAGCGGTCTTTCGGAAGCGCTGACCGGCGGGTATGACCTGATCCTGCTGGACATCATGCTGCCCCGGATGAACGGGTTTGAAGTGTGTGAAAAGGTACGGCTGGTTTCTCAGGTGCCGATCATTTTTGTGACTGCCCGGGAAGAGGAAAAGGACAAGATACTGGGGCTGGATACCGGTGCGGATGACTATGTGACAAAGCCTTTTTCCTTCAAGGAACTGCTCTCCCGGATCCGTGCCAATATCCGGCGCAGCTCCGGCGAGGTGGTGCAGGTGCGTGCTGCCGCTCCTGCCGCTGCGGAAACCATTACGGTGGGCGAGCTGACCATCGATACCGCCCACTATTCTGTTACCAAGAACGGCGAAGCCATTGAACTGTCCAAAAAGGACTATGATTTCATTGCTTTTCTGGCAGCCAACGTGGGAAAAGCCTATTCGAGAGAAGCACTGCTGGAAGCGATCTGGGGATATGACGACTACTACGGGGACATTCGTACTGTGGATGTAACGGTATGCCGGATCCGCAACAAGATCGAAAAGGATCCCGCCCGTCCGGAATACCTTCTGACCAAGCGGGGCGTGGGATATTTTCTGGCCAAGCACTGAGAACGCGGTAAGACTAAATTTCTCTCACATCGGGGAGACTTTCTATGTTCAAAAGTCTGTATTTCAAGATCGTGCTGATTCTGCTGATTTTCATTGTGGCGGTTATGTGTGCAGTTTCGGCAATTCTGATCAACGGGGTGTCCGGGTACTTTACCGGTCAGTTCGGGGATCAGATGGAAGAATGCTTTCATGAGAGCACCATATTGTACCATGAACTGAAGGATGCGGCGTATGGCGGCAGTATCGGTGCGGATATGAAGGAGATTCTGTCTTCATACGGCAGTATACTGGGAATAGACGCATACCGGAACTATTATATTCTGGACGAATACGGGTATCTGCTGGCCGGCTCGGATACACTGCTGGGGACAGAACTGACCATCACGCCCAACATTCTGGCGGCAATGGACGGGCGGTATGACAACCGGATCTTCAGCGGTACCGAATATGCCGACTGGGCGGTTCCCTTTAACGGGGGACGGGTGATCGTATATGTCAAGGACTCCCTGGAAGAAGTACGCCTGCTGAACCAGGTCATCTTTTCCATTATCCTCCAGGCCATGTTTGTGGGGATCCTGATTGCCATTCTGCTGTCGTTCTTTCTGGCAAAGGCAATCACCTCCCCCATCCAACGGCTGACCCACGGTGCCCGTCTGGTAGCCCAGGGGGATTTCACCCATCCCATTGAAGTCAATTCCAGTGACGAGCTGGGTGTACTGACGGAAAACTTCAATTATATGAAGGATCAGCTGAAGGAAACTCTGGAAGCCGTTTCCGGGGAACGGGAAAAACTGCAGACGGTACTTGCCTGTATGCGGGATTCTGTATTTACATTTGCCGCCAACGGATCACTGCTGCACTGGAACAACAGTGCAGAGGAGCTGTATAAGGAGCATTTTGACAAAGCAGGTGTGCCTACACTGGATCTTTGTCTGGAAGAAATGGACATTCCGCTCCAGCGGGACGGCAAAGCAATGCGGCTGACCTCTCCCGAAGCGGCGGTGGAACGCTCCAGAGACGGATTCATTTTCCGTGACAGGATTTTTGCCGGACGGGTGTTTGACGTCAGCTTTGGGGTGATCCGGTACTCCGAAGGGGGCAAAATGGTACCCGGCTGTATTGTGATCGCCCATGATGTGACCGGACGTTATGAACTGGATGAAAGCCGCCGGGAGTTTGTAGCCAATGTATCCCATGAGCTGAGAACCCCGCTGACCTCAATCAAGGGGGCTACGGAAACCGTTCTTTCTGATCCGGAAATGGACGGAGAAATGCGGGAGTACTTCCTTGGTATGATTCTGTCCGAAAGTGACCGGATGACACGGATTGTGTCGGATCTGCTGGTACTGTCCCGGCTGGACAACAAGCGTACAAAATGGCAGGTGGAAACCTTCGATATGCCTGCGCTGGTCAGAAGACTCTGTGAAGTGATGCGGACCGATCTGGAAGCCCACGGGCACGAGATTTCCTGTACTGCGGAACCGGATCTGCCCTCTGTTACCGGTGACCGGCAGCGTCTGGAGCAGGTGATGATCAACATCATTTCCAATGCCATCAAATATACGCCGGAGGGCGGTCGGATCGGGGTAAACCTGTTCCGGGAAAACGACCGGCTGGTGACCACAGTACGGGACAACGGCGTGGGCATTCCGGAAGAAGATATGGGGCATCTGTTTGAGCGGTTCTACCGGGTGGAAAAATCCAGAACCTCGGACGCCGGGGGAACCGGGCTGGGACTGGCCATTGCCAAGGAGCTGGTGGAAGCTCACGGCGGGCGTATTGCCATCCACAGTCGGCTGAACGAAGGCACGGAGGTGCGGATCGAGCTGCCTTTTGTGACAAAACTGAAAAATACGGAAGAAAAACAGATATAACGGAAACGGGAGAAAGGAGGAGCCTATGCGGAAAACGCATATGTCAAAAGGTGAGAAAATTCTTGTGACCTGCGTGATTCTGGCTTTTCTGCTGATGCTGGCGCTGATGGTGCTGACCATTGCCATGAACAGCGCTGCCAGCGGGACGCTGTACACCGATCCGCCTTTTTCTCTGTCCGCTCTGGTTTCCGATATGCAGGAGGAAACCGCTGTAGCCTCTCCGGGGGATTATGTGTACCCGGCATTCATCGGTGTCTCTCCCTTTCCCGACGGCACCGGTATCTCGGTGGGAGACAATGTGCTCAAGGAGCTGTACGACCTGCTTACCCCCTGTCTGGCGGACGGACTTATGAAAGCCCCTGATGAAGATACGGAAGAGGCATGGTCGGAAGCTGCGGAAAACGGGAGAAGTGTATATATCCGGTACCACAGTGCCCTGCCGGTGATGGTTCTGCAGGGGGCGGCTGTGTCGATCTGCGGCGGTACGGAAAGAACAGACAGTTCTTCGGTTCTGCCGGTACGGGAGCTGTTTTTGCTTCTGCCGGATGAACAGAATGGGGACTGTCGGATCCTTCTGCGGGATTCCGAAGGGAAAATATGGCGTTATCTTTGCGACGGGCGGCGGGAATACCCCACTCTGTCTGCGGTTCTGACTTTTACGGAAAGCTTTCCCGACAGTTTCTTCCGGTTTACGCTGGGGGGAAAGGGCTGTACGGATACGGAGCCTGTGTTTCTGGAACGGCTTCGGGTACGCAATATGCTCCTGACCCCGGATACAGCGGTGATGATTCAGGAAAACCGGAACAACCACTTCAAAAAGCTTCTGCGGCAGTTTGATTTCAATCCGGACAAGCTCAGCACCCACGAAGAAGGGGACGGTACTCAGGTGACGGTGGAATCCCACGGGATATTCCGGATGCAGTCGGACAGACTGACGTATAATGCCGGTACCGACGGCGGGATCCTGCTGGAGAATTTCGTGGGATACAAGGAATCCTACACCCCTATGGATGGACTGCGTGCCGCCTGCACCATTGTACAGAATCTGCGGAATATGCACACCTACTATCTGGGCGGTGATGGGGAACTTCTGCTGACGGAAATTTCTGTAACGGACGGCAGACTTCGGATCGTGCTCCGGTATGCCTTCGACAATCTTCTGCTGGACGGCTGCGAGCCGGCACTGGAGCTTCTGGTGGAAAATGACCGGGTTATGCTGGCGGATGTGTATGCCGTTTCCATCCGGGCACTGGGGGATTTTTCCTCCGCTTACCTGGAAACGGGTGTGCTCAGCAGTATGTCGGAGGATGGGAGAACACGGACGGATGTGACCCTGACCTATCCAACAGATTTCAAAAGCAGCAGTATTTATCCGGTATGGACGATGTACCGGGAAGAATAAAACGGATCCGGAGGTGATTTCATGCGGCAGAAAAAAATCATGGCGGTGCTGCTGGCGGTGCTTTGTATGGCACTGTTTGTGATGGTGCTGAACCTGCTTGTGCTGCATCGGAATGTATACCGGATTCCGGATTCGGCGGTTGCGGATCTTTGTCAGGTTCTGGCAGACGACGGGATCCATCTGGATGAGGATCTTGTCCCCCGCAGCAGGGAAGACGGCGTGATGTATGTTTCGGATGCCGGTGATTATGAAGAAAAAACCGCTCTTCTGCTGACCGGCAGTGAGATACGGAATACTTTTGCGATCCCTGAAGGACAGCTGTACCTTCACTACAACGGCGATATTACGGAATTCACCGGAGGATTCGGGTTTCACTACCGGCACGCTTCGCTGGGGGAATGCAATACCATATCCCATGCGGACGGTTCTCTGCAGGCGTTTGAGGAGCTGACGGGGGGGCTGCATTCCCTTTCGGAAACCGGGGAAGCGGCACAGGCGGCGATGGCATTTCTGGACAGTCGGGACGAACAGTTCCGGCAGCAGCTGCAGATCGAGACGGTGATCGCTTCTGTTCGGGGAGAAGACAACGGACGGGCGTATGTCCGGTGCCTGCGGCAGATCGACGGTGTGGAGATTACAGAAAACGCAGTGATCTGTCTGGTGGAGAACGGTGTGGTGACGGAAGCGGCGGGAAAGTGGTGCTTTATGACTTTTGCCAGATCCTATCCGGCACAGCTTTCCGATATTACGAATATCCTGTTTATGATGAAGCGTACACTGGCCGGCAGGGATGACCTGGAGGGCGGATGCACGGTTCTGGGGCTGGAACGGTGTTATTCTTTGTATTTTCTGGCACAGGATGAAGGGTTTTGTCTGATTCCCTGCTGGCGGGTGGA
>JAFZET010000340.1 GCA_017560565.1 Clostridia bacterium
ACAGGTGTTGTTCATTCTTTCGATGTTCTTTTCGGGACGGAACAGCTGGATCTTACCGTCAGCGGTACGATACGCCTTCATCCCCTCGAACAGTTCCTGCGCATAATGGAACACCATGGCGGAAGGATCCAGGGTAATACCACCGTAAGGAACGATACGGGCATCGTGCCATCCCTTTTCGGTGGAATAGTTCATCATGAACATGTGATCCGTAAAGATTTTACCGAAGCCCAGCTTCCCTTCCGGCTTTGCCTTGGGAGCGATATTCTTTTCAATTCTGATATTCAGCATGGGGTGTATACCTCTTCTAATAAATTTTCTTATATTATACACCCAATTTCTCCATTTGGCAAGACTGACCGTGAAAATTTTACAGATTCATGCATTCCGTATTTTTGATCCGGCGGTTTCTGCAGCTGCCGGGAAAGGAGATTTTTTATGCGTTCTCTGCCTATGAAGAAAGGTCTCTCGATTTTCCTGACCATCCTCGCACTTTCGGGAAATGCTCTTCCCGCCGGTGCACTGGGGAACAAAGTACTCTCTCCTGGTCTGGAGTATCTGGCATCTGCCTGTGATATGATCCGGACAGGGCTGATTTCCACGGAGATCGGATTCACAAGAGAAGATTTTGCCAAAGCGCTTGGACATATCCCCGATTCCGTTACCATCACTTCTCTGCCCCCTGCAGTAGAAGGGACATTGTATTTCGGCACCATGCCTGCCGCTGCTGGGCAAAAAATCTCCGGCGTCAATCTTTCTCTTTTACGGTTTGTTCCCAATGGCGGATGTACCGGTTCCTCCTTTCGGTTCCGTGGGGACGGAGAATACACGCATAGCTGCACGCTCCGGTTCACCCAGACCGTCAACCAGGCACCGAAAACAGACACAACGGACACTCTGCCTGTCTGGACACAGGAAAACATTACAACATTCGGAAAGCTGCCAGGATATGATCCTGACGGAGACAGCCTGCGGTTTGAAATCGTTTCTCCGCCGGTCAAGGGACTTGCAGTTCTTACCGATCTGCAAACCGGCGCATACCGGTACACCCCCTACGATGGTGCCGACGGTTCGGATGTTTTCACCTATCAAATCCGGGACAGCTATGGTAATTATTCTCCTGTTTATACGGTAGAGGTTTTGATCGATGAAGCTGCCTGTGAAATCGTTTTTGCGGATATGACGGATCATTGGGCACAGAATGCGGCGGTGGTTATGGCGGCGGGCAATACCATGGAGGTCTTTGCAGCAGGCGGTGAAATCTTTTTCCATCCGGATAAAGCCATCACCCGGGAAGAATATCTGGTGACAGTGATGAAAACACTGGGAGCCGGTGATATAGATCCCTGTCCTACCGTTTTCGCAGATGAGGAGGATATGGATCCCGCTGCCACAGGATATATCCATCGTGCCTATACTCATGGCATCATCCGCGGCTCGGAAGAAAACGGAAAAACCGTATTCCGCCCGGATGACAGCATTACCCGTGCGGAAGCCGCCGTAATCCTGAATGCCATACTGGGAGCGGATATGCCGGAAGTACTGCCTGTTTTTGCCGACAGCTCTGCCGTACCCGCATGGGCAGCACCTTCCCTGTACGCTCTGACCGATCTGGGAATTCTGCAGGGAACCGGAGACGGCTATCTCAGTCCCGACAGCATCCTGAACCGGGGACAGACCGCACAGATCCTGCTGTCTGTGAAAAAACTGCTGTCAGAATGAATAAACCGCCCACGTATGCACCATACTGTTACCGTACCCTGAAAAGATGAAGAAACGGAAGGTCGTTACGTGATGGATAACCAGAACTACCAGAACAAGAACCAGAATCAGAACCAGAACAACAATCAGAATAAAGCAGGCGCACAGAACAAGAACCAGAGCAAGAATCAGAATCAGAACAACCAAAATCAGTCCAATAACCAGAACAACAACCGCAGCGAGAACTGAAACAAACAATATACGTTTCATTTTGGCTCAGCGAAGGGGTACAGAGAAATGCTGCTTTCACCGGCAGCTTTTTCTTTTTCCGCAAAAACATTTCTGACACCCCGGATTTATTGACATTTTGTGACAGGAATATTACCAGAATTTTAGGGGTACCATTTTTCCCGGGTGTGGATTATAATATAGTATAGTCACAGGAAGCGGCAGACTGCGCTGCAGCGTATGAGCCGAACCCAGTCAATCGGGAGGAGAAGTCATGGAACTGATCAGGATAAACGATGCAAAACTGAAGGTCATGCTGGATGCCAGCGATATGCACGACCTTTCTATATGTGATATACACAAGGAAAACCCAAGAGAAGCACTGTCCGCTATTCTTTCGGAAGCCAAAAAGATATGCGGATTTGATACCAGTCACAGCCGGATCTTCGTACAGATGTATCCCTGCCGCACAGGGGGATGTGAGCTGTATGTCACCAAACTGGAAGAACGCAAAACAATCTCCATGCTGCGGGCAGGGGCAGAACAGACCATCACAGAGCACAGGCGTGCAGATCCGGGAAAACGGCACGCCGCAGGACACGTGATCTATGCATTCCGGGAAATGCGTCACATGCTTTCCACCTGTGCCTGTCTGCTCACCAGCGGTTACAGCGGCGGCAGCAGTGCCTGGAAAGATCCCGGTGGACTTTTTTACCTGTATCTGGATAAAGAGACCTTTTTTGCCGGAGAACATTTCGGAAAACTCTGTCCCAGCTCGATGTATTACTACATAAACGAGCATTGCCGGCTGCTCTGCCAGGAGGCGGTTCCGATTCTGGGAAATCTGGCGTGATTTTCTGTTCTCATCCTTTGAATTTACAAATTGCTGTTGATTCCGGCTGCTGTTTGTGCTAAAATGAGAAAAATTCTGACCAAGGATACCATTCATGGAGAACGAAAAAACAACGGACATAAAACTGATCAGTGACCGGGAGCAGAAGGAATACCTTCCCCTGTGCCCGGTACAGGTACAGAAAAATACCATTACGGAAAACGAAGGAAAGCGGATGCTGCAGGTATCAGTAACGCCCTGCACGGATAAAACACCCCTGCGGTGCCGTCTCACACTGCATTTCACGGACGCAAGACGGGCGGATGCAGGTACGGATTCCGTCCATCTTACTCTGGGCGAAGAAACAGTGTTCCCCTGTCCTGACAATGCGGTATATGTACACAGCCTTGTGGAACAGGTATGGCAAGAGGATGATCTGCTCTGGGAACGGGGAGACAGAATGCCGCTTTCTCTGCCGGAACAGGCGATCCTCTGGCAGACCGATCCGCTGTACGATCAGATCCGCCGGGAATGTGAAGGTGTTGTACAACCGGTTTTCCGTCCCGATACCGTGGAAGGGCTATGGCGGTGTACCTGCGGACAGATCAATCTGGAAGAAACGGGTACCTGCGGCCGCTGTCATACCGGCAGAAAATGGCTGGACGAACATTTTGACGAAGCCTATCTGACGGAAGAAAAGCGGATCCATGATGAAATGGAAGCAAAGAATCCGGCTAAAAAGATCACGGTTTCCCGTTCCAAAATCGAAAGCGACCGGATGAAGATGATTGCGATTTTCGCCGGTATGGGAGCAGCCTTGCTGCTGGTTATACTGACAGTGACCCTGATCATTCCTTCCATACGGTACAGCAAAGCTGACAGACTGCTCTCGGACGGAGAATTTGATGGTGCTATTGCGCTGTTTACGGATCTGGAAAATTTCCGGGATGCCGAAGAACGTGCCGCCGATGCTACCTACAAAAAGGCGCAGAACCTGACCGGACTGGAAGAGGTATATCTGACCACTTCCGCCGAGCAGCCCTGCTTCTCCATCACGGAAGACGGGATTCTCTCCCTGCGGAAAGATGATTACACCGGTTCCTGGGATCATTTTGTGGTACCGGATATGGTGGACGGGATCATTGTACGGGAGCTGGACAAGAATTTCTTCCTGAACTGCAAGGATCTTGTGGAAGTGACCCTTTCGGATTGTCTGGAGGTACTGGGAGAACAGACCTTCTTCAACTGCGAATCCCTGACCACTGTGAATTTCGGCGCCAATCTGCACACGCTGGGTCCCCGGACATTCATCAACTGCTATGCCCTGACGGAAATCACCATTCCCGATACCATTACAAAAATCGGACTGCGGGCTTTCAACAGCTGCACTTCCCTGCGGGTGGTTCATCTGGGCAGCGGGATCACCAAGGTTCCCAGCTATCTGTTCAGCTGCTGCTACAGTCTGGAACGGGTATCCTTTGGGGCACCCATTACGGCGATTGACGAATTTGCATTCTCGGAATGTCCTGCGCTGAAGAAGATCTACTACACCGGCACGGCTGCAGAGTGGAAAGCGGTAGTGATCGGTGATGAGAATGAAGCACTGAATGGTGTTGAAGTCGTATTTGAGAAATAACACCTGTACAAAAATCCGTCGGAATGATGCACTCACTCCGGCGGATTTTCCTGTTTAGCAGAATATTTTTCAGATATGATACGTATGTTATGTATCCAGAGAACGACGCAGAACTTCTCCGTCCATCATATCAAGCTTCTTTGCGGCGTGTGTCACCTGTACCATGAGGGCATGACAATTCCCGCAGGTGGCTGTAAAATCCAGTACAATATTGGCGGCAGCTGCCAGAGACACCGCTTCCAGAGGGATCCCCAGCTGCAGGAACATCAGCGTGTAGCACGAGAGGGCACCGCCGGGAATGGGCGGAGCTGCTATAGAAAGGATTACGGCATTCAGTATACACAGGATTACGCTTCCCACCGTAAGTTCCACTTCGTAGATACAGGCGGCAAAAAGCGGAACCACAACGAAGAGGTTTGCTGCATGGGGCATGAACACCACACTGCCGAAGGGCAGCGAGAAATTGGCAAACTTCTCGTCAACACCCAGCTTTTTTCGGCAGGTGTCCATCATAACGGGGATGGTTGCCGCAGAAGAAGCTGTGGTCAGGGCAACAAAGAAAGCTGTACCATAGAGTTTTATCGCTTTCAGAGGAGATATTCCCTGTTTTATGAGGGATAGTGTCTCTGCTATGATTTCCACAGCCGAGAGACATACACACAGTAAAATCGCCCGCAAAAGCCCTGCTGCACTTTCCGTCAGGGTCCCCTGCAGCATGAGTCTGAGAACAGAAAGAAATATGAAAAAAGGAATCATACTGCTCACCGCCCCCAGAATGAGCTGTACTATGGCATTGCTCTGCTCCACGATCGTTATCATTTCCTGCATCCGATCCTTCAGAAGGATTATGACCACACCGATCACAACACTCATAAACAGGATCTGCAGCGTATTGCCGTTGACAAAGGGTTCCACCGCATTACCGGGAATGATATCCAGTATCATCTCCACCACGGACTGCAGGACAGCCATACTGCTCTGCCCGCCGCTGAACTGTGGCTGGAATACCAGCAAAGCACCTCCCATACAGACGGCACTGAATACAGTGGAAATCGCTATAAAGCGGAGGATCAGCTTTTTGCCGATGGTACCAAGCAGCTTGGCATCCCCGATATTCACAATTCCCCAGATCATGGAGAGGAACATAAGCGGACCTACAATACAGGAGAACATGCCCAGAAATGTGTGGAACAGCGGATCTACCAGCGTATTCAGCAGTGTGTCCCCCCAGATTGCAGGCAGAAACATGGCTGCCGTTCCCACAATCAACGCCAAAACCGCCGTGAACAGTACCTGACTGAGCTGGCTGAGCTTCTGTTCTTTTGTCAGAGAACAGGACACCACATTGCATCCGTTCTGATACTGCCAGAAGAGCGTCATCCCCAGATTCTCCAGCAAAGTCCGTCCCAGCGCTCCGCTGCCGTATTCTTCATCCGCTTCTACGGACATGGGATTGCAGGATATCCCCTCCGCCCTCAGAGAAAGATTTACCCGGCGCCACCGGCTGGTAATTTCAATGGTATATTCCTCTGCCATGCCCGGCGTTTCTTTCCATGTCAGAAGCACCTCTTCCACGGAAAGCTGTAAACGCAGGGCAGTTTTTTTTGAAATACCAAAGTTCTCTGTCGCTAAACGGACAAACACCGCCGCTTTGTCGATCTCCTCCGGCGTAAAGGTGAATCTTTGATGCAGGATTTTTTTTGCTTTCTTTGCTTTCTTTGCTTTCATTGTCCGATCCCCTTTTCTGATTTCTCACTGTCTGAATCGGCAGTGCGGCAGAAACCCTTCAGTAATGGGCTGCAGGATAAAAAAGTCGCCGTGAACATTATAAAGTTCGCAGCGACATGGTATAACATCCTACACAGTGTTCAAGCTCCACTGTAGTGGGATCTCCATAATGTTCAACTATAGAAAGGCCGAGTTTGGCTGCCCGGCCTTTCCGGGATGGAGACGAGGGGAGTCGAACCCCTGTCCGAAAACCTATTCATACAACTTTCTCCGGGTGCAGACGGTCTTTTAAGATTCCTGCCTGTGACGCCGGCCGTCAGGCTGCACAGACAGTAGCTTTTTGATGCATGACGGTTACAAAAGCAAACTCACCGTTCACGGACGCTGCTGAATGATGCCAGTGCGCAAAGAGGCGCGACTTCCCAATCGGGACATTCGGGGGGCGCAGCGCTCCCCCGACGGACAGACCGCACTTACGCGGCCAGTGCTACGTTTTCGTTAGCGTTTATTATTAAAGGTAGGGTGATTAAAGAGTTCCCCAACTCTACCCGCTTATCGTACTGCAAAATCCCCGTCGAAACCTTTACGTCCCCATGAGAACCGGATTTTACTCCGGTTTTATGCAGTTATTTTTTGAAATATTCTTCCGCCGGAATGCCATCGATGGTCATGCCGGTCAGATCACAGTTTTCCAGCCGGATATCGCACAGCCTGCAGTTTTTCAGAACCGCTTCCGTGAAGTCCACCTGCGTAAACTTAGCTTTGTTCATTTCTACACAGGTACTTTCTGCGTCCACCGCACCAAACCTTGTTCCTGCCATATCCACACCCGCATAGGATGCTCCGCTGAGATTGATATCGGTGAAAACGGTACCGCTCATGTTGATATTATTGAACTTTCCGTCTGCAAGCCAGATATCATCAAACCTTGCTTCTGCCAGATTCAGATCCTGGAACAGTGCACCACCGTAGTTTCCGCTGCGCAGAGTGAAGGGAGCTGTAGCTTCCGTTTTATCGCCGGGAGCATCAAAGTCACCCACCATAGTACATACCTCACCAAGCGGCTTTCTGTCCCGCATGGGCGGCTGTGTATGCGCTTCTCCGATTACTGCTATAGCAACCGGTACTCTTCCTTCCGGAATGGAAAGCAGTCTGCGGCAGGCTTCCGGCTCGAAAGCTCCCAGCCAGCATCCGGACCAACCGATATTGGCAGCTTCCAGAAGCAGCATGATCATGGCGGCAGCGGTATCCTGAATAGCGAACATCTTTCCCCGTTCCCCGAACCGTTCTGCCAGTACACTGTCCTCCGTGCAGACCACAAATGCAGCTCCGGCTTTCAGAATCCATTCGCCACGGTACACATCCGGCACCAGCTTTGCGATATTCTTCTGATCCAGCACGTAGAAATGCCAGGACTGAAGATTACAGGCATTCGGCGCTCTGGTTGCTGCCTGCAGGAGAGAGTGGATCGTTTCATTGCAGAGGGTTCGTCCGGTGAAAGCTCTGGTGCTTCTCCGTCCATCTGTGTACAGCCTGTGAAATTCCATTTATTCCTCCCGTCTGCGGTCCATTTTGGCATACCGGGCAATTTCACGTCCGGCTTCCGCTTTGGCGTCGGATTCTCTCTTGTCCCACAGCTTTTTACCCTTGCACAGTCCGACTTCCATTTTCACGTGTGCGCCGGAGAAGTACAGGGACAGGGGGATCAGCGTGTAGCTGTCTCTCTGGGTGTACTGCTGCAGTTTGAGGATTTCCTTTTTATGCATCAGGAGTTTCTTTTCCCGCATGGGATCCCGGTTGAAGATATTCCCTTTTTCGTAGGGGCTGATCCGCACACCGATGGCAAGCAGTTCTCCGTTTTCTACCTTGCAGTAGGAATCCTTGAGATTGACCTGACCGGCACGGATACTCTTTACTTCCGTTCCGTAGAGCGCAATTCCCGCTTCGTAAGTCTCATCCACAAAATAGTCGTGGCGTGCTTTCCGATTGACGGCAATGACTTTCTTTGCGTTTTTATCCTGGGGCATGACGCTCTCCTTTCCGGTAATTTCCCATGACCTTCAGAATAACAGTATACACCATTTTCCCGGAAATTGCAAGGGGATAGGAACAAATGTCCGCTGGAAATTCGGAAATTTTTTATGAACGGATCAGATTCCCGTGGCTGTGCGCTCGATGATCATATTCTGCCATACCGGATTCAGTGTGATGAACCTGGCATTCCAACCGGACACACGCACAGACAGAGTCTTGTAGGCTTCCGGATTCTTCAGGGCTTCCCGCAGAACCTCCGCATCAATGACATCCACCTGCATGAAATACCCGCCCAGTGTTACAAAAGAGGTCAGCAGTGCTTCCAGTGCGGCAAGCCCATTCTCTCCCTGCACTGCTGTGGGATGGAGTTTGATATCCAGCGCCGCACCGTTGATCTGTTTTACCAGATCGGCAGAACAGTAGGATTTGATGATAGCGGTAGCCCCTTCCAGATCCGTACCGGGTGTGGGGGAACAGTTGCCGGCCAGGATGGTGTTTTTCTTCATGCCGAAAGGAGAGGCTGTACGCTGTCCCAGCCAGTCGATCTGCCGACCGAAAGTGGACACGCCGGGGATGTATTTCAGCGGTGTTTCGTTTGTATGAACAAGAACCATATCGGCAAAGCTGTTCAGGATATCCGCCGTGACAGAATCCGCTTCCGGATTGTCGTTGCCATAGTAAATATACTTATTCATGGCAGTCTGGCGCAGGGTTTCATACCCTTCCCAGTCCGCTTCCAGAATGTCCAGAAGTTCCGGCAGTGTGACAAGTTTATCTTCATACACCAGCTTGCGGATGGCATACAGGCTGTTGCCCGCATCGGGAGCACCGCCGATATGGGGAGAACGCACCACATATTCCGGGCCTCCGTGGTAGTAGTTCCGACCGGTTTCGATGCATCCCTTTTCAAAGAGAGACACGACCTGCGCAGGACCGCCATAAGGCTTCCAATGCCAGTCACCCTCTTCGTCTTTTTCCAGCATTCCGGCACATAGGGCATGGAATGTACCGTCAATATGTTCCTTCAGGCGGTTCAGGAAGGCTTTGCGGATTTCTTCCCAGCTTTCATAGGTTTTATGTTCTCCGCCTACCCCAAGAACATCCCGCATGAGCATGGTATAACTGTCAAATGGCAGATAGCAAAAATCGGTTTTGCCGGGGATCTGTACTTCCCAGCAGCCGTCATTGGCAAAGTTTCTGGCTTCGACGGGGTCATATCCAATGGATTCCAGGGCACGGAGGATCAGGGGTTCGTTGTATACGGCAAGAACACCGCTGCCGTACCGGATCACTTCCGCCGTTCTGCGGATCAGTTTCGGGTCGCTGTTTTCGTTCAGACGGATGGTGATGGGAAAATCGCCGATGGGCAGTTCCTCCACAATATCCAGAACCAGATAGGTCACATCCCCCGTAACATCCTCGCCGGCTTCATTGATGCCGGACAGAACGATGTTCTGGTAATGCTGGGCGTCACCGGATCCCACGGGTGTATCTTTCCGGATCCATTCACATCCTTTGATAAAGAAATGAGCAAGCACCTCTCTTGCTTCTTCCAGAGTTATTTTTCCCTTTGCAATATCCGACTGCAGGAAAGGCTCCAGCATTTCATCGATTCTGCCGATGCCGGGCCAGTTGCCGCAGAGACGGGTGAAAGCAAAGGTAAACCACAGACTCAGCACAGCTTCTCTGAAGGATGTGGGCACACCGAAGGGTACACGGAGGAGCATATCCGCCAGAACCGGGTCATGTTCCCGTTCCGCCGCCAGATACCGGGCATGCCAGATCCGCATGGAATGAATCACACGACGCAGATATTTGCTGTAGGGTGACACACCTTCCCTGTCGATCCGGTCTGCCAGTCCGTTTATACCGATCTTCAGCACGGCGGCGAAATCCAGCGTCAGGTGGCTGACGGAGCCGAATAGGATCTGTCCGGTCCGTGCAGCCGGAACCTGATGCTGAACGGCACAGCCCAGTGTGGC
>JAFZET010000341.1 GCA_017560565.1 Clostridia bacterium
AAAGACATCGTTTATTCCGCCGGATCCATCATGGTACCGATAAATAGCGGAAGCATGGTTTCACAGTCGATCAGCATATACAAAAACGGTCTGTCCAGATATACCCGTTTGGGCTGTTCGGGTTCCGCCATGGCTGTTTCCTCCACCATTTCCACAACGGTTGATGCACCTGCTTTGGTACCCTTTTCGTCTACGCTGATATACGTTTTATGGAGCACACGGCTCATGGCTATGGGACCTTCGGTGGATGTACCGAGTCCGGTAAAGTCGGCAGCCGCATCAAAAGCAATGGGCATACCCATTTCCTTCAGAATTTCGCTCATTTCCACATCGTATTCCGTCTCAAATTTCGGGATCGCCGTTTCCACCGTTTCCCACGAAGCATTTGTCAGCAGTGTATACAGATGCTCCCCGGTGAGCGAAGCGGCATATTCAGCCACCGTCACACCTTCCTCCGGCAGAAGAGCGGCAAAGGCATACGCCCGGCTGTTGTAATATTTGATAACCCCTGCGGCGTTTTTGTCTTCCAAATATCCGTATTCATCGGAATACATCATTTCCACCTGACGGATCTGCCCGTCTTCCGTGGTGAACTCACCCTCTCTGACGGCGTATTCCGGATAGATCTTCTGCCACTCAGCGTCAAATGCCAGGGCGTTCACCAGATACATCACCGCTTCTTCCGGAATTTTGTCCAGAATCTCCTCAATCATCCCATCGGTATTCTCCTCCACCCAGTCGTTGATGGCTTTTTGGGCAGAGGCATCAAAGGGAGCTTTGTAGATTCCGGCGTTATAATAATCGGCATTGGTCTGCAGGAATTCTTCGTTTACCGTGAAGGATTCCTTTTCTGTAAACCAGATGGAATTCGCCAGCCGGAGCTTGTATTTTTCCGCTTCCGGCCGGTTGGCAAGATAGATATGGAGCCATGTGTTCAGTTCCTCCACCGGCATACCCAGCACCGCTTCCATC
Organism: Clostridia bacterium; assembly: GCA_017560565.1. Classification (GTDB taxonomy): domain Bacteria; phylum Bacillota; class Clostridia; order Oscillospirales; family CAG-272; genus UMGS1696. The sequence goes on from JAFZET010000341.1 coordinate 973, forward strand.
TGGGTCAGGGTCTCGCCCTTTGCACCGTTTGCTGTCATGGAAAGCGCCGTCAGCACGGACAGCGGGGAGATCAGCGTATTTTCCCCTTCCTCCAGACTATGCTGAAACAGGCGCACCGCAAAATCGGTTACGGAGACATTGTTTACATCCTCCAGCGCACGGGCGTACACCGGATTGGGGGTTATATTTTTCATCAGATCTTCCGCAGGTGCGGCACATCCGGTCAGATACCCGGCAGGCAGCAGTACGGCAAGTAGTGCGGCATAGATACGTTTCATCGTTTTTCTCCTTTCTGTGCTTACCGGTCAGTGTACTTCCGTTCCGCCCCATTCCACCACGGTGAAGCCTGAGCGGTCGGCGGCTGTCGGAAGCTGCTGAGGTTCTGTCTCAACAGGCGCTGCAAGCGGCTTCCATGCCATAAACACACGAATCATACAGTCCGGTGCAGGGTCTATGAGCAGTTTTGCATTTTCCGTATAGGTATCCGTCTGGAACGAAATCAGATTATATGGATTTACCTCCATCCGGGGCAGCCAGTAGATGATAAACTCGTTTGCTTCCCTTTCGTTCAGTCCCAGTGCGGCAAGGGTTTCTTCCAGAAATGCGGCGGTGTCTTCTCCGGACACACAGAAACCTGTGGAAAAATCGTACTCCACATCCGTCACGCCTTCCCAGAACAGACAGTAGTATTCCCTGCCGGTTTCCGGATCTGTCAGAGTTCCGTCCGGTTCCGCCAGTATCGTCCAGCCATCACCATAAGCAGGATAAGTGGACGTCAGCGTGCCGTTATAGTCCAGCTTTACGGAAACCTCCATAGGCACCTCCGGCTGAAGATAGACCACGGGTTTCTCGTCCACCGGTTCATCCGGATACAGGTAGATCACCGGCTTGGCGGTTACAGCTTCTTCCTCCGTACAGGGGTCATCGGTACAGGCGGTGAGACATACAGCCACCAGCATCAGCAAAAATATTCGTTTCATACCCATCCCCTCCTTACTCCACAGTAATCCTTTCATCCTGCCCGAACAGATCCTTTTCCACTTCGATCATCAGATGCCACTGTGCCATATCATCTGTACAGATTTCCGGTTCGGTACGGATCACATCCACTGTCCAGCCCGCTTCCGTCCGTGTCAGCGCACCGACCTCATGACGGATGGAACCGCTTCCCTCTTCCAGCAGAATCAAAAGCAGATCATGCCCGTCAAAATAGGCTGCATCGTACCGGTCACAGGCACCCAGAAAACCAATGGAAGTGTCGGCATAAACCGTTTCCTTCCGTTCCAGATCATACCGCTTCCGGTTTGCCTGATAGTATTTCTCCAGTTCCTCCGCAGAACGGATCAGGGTAATGACCGGGTATTGCTCATCCTCATGATACCCATCCGTGCGGATATACTGTACAGCTTCCGGAAACACTTCCGCCAGAATCTCATCCTGCCACAGAGCAGC
>JAFZET010000342.1 GCA_017560565.1 Clostridia bacterium
AGCGCATTGTCTGCGTCAGGCATCTGGATTACTGCCATGAGAGAGCAGATTTGCATGGGAGTGAAGAACTGTCCCTTCCACTTGTTATGCAGTTCCAGCTCATGATAGATCTCCCCAAGGAAATCCTTCGGATCATCTTCTGTGAGTCTGGAGGATGCAAATACGCAGGACAGCATGGAACAGAATCTATCCATCTCGGGACGAGTGTAAGTACCTGCGAGTTTGAGATACCGTTCCTCTCTCTCATCATGGTGAACGAAATCACACTGATTGCTGATTGCAATGGCAGCCAGCTCCACAAAATCGCAGAAAACCTGCCATTTGTCTCGGCTGCCTGCGTTCTGTGTAAGCAGGGATATAAATTCCTTCTTACAGTTATTGTACGTTGTCAGTTCCATTCTCATTATCCTCATTTCTTTTTCGGTATTCATTGAGTTTTTCTTCCGCAATATCCCGGAAGACTTCCCAGTAACAATCCCAGAACGAATCATAGTTCTCAAAGGAAGTGCTGATCTTATCGATCATATCCGGCTGTGACATAAGCCATGCCTGCTCCTCCGGAGTGATATCATCTTCCTGCGCCAGCATACTTTCGAAATCCTCCGTAAACATAGCGAGATGATAGATCTCCGCCATTTCACGCACAAATTCCGGAGTTACAATGATCTGTTGTGCTGTGATGTAGATACGGTAATGATTTTCATAATAGTCTTCGTCGATAAAACATTCATAAGAATCATCGGAGGATTCCTCGACGAATTTCTTATCGCTGCGCATATCAGAAACCAATCCGTCTTCCATCTCTTCACGCAGTAACTTCATCATGAACTGCATCGCAGCTTCTTCAGACGTGTACGCCTGCGAGATTGAGCTGCCGCATTCACCTCGATCCGCCCACTCCTCCTGCACAGAATAGATCGTCTGTGTCAGTGGTTTGGGATCAGGAAGGATGACACGCACCATTTCGGGAGCCATGATTACATAATCCAGAGTAATATCCTCCAGTTTCTTCGGTTCCCGATACAGATCGCTGAAAATTTTCTCCAACTTCCTGATCTGATGCGGGAGAATCGGTTCTTCAAAGGAGCAGTAAATGTCCGGAGTATCATTCTCGGTTTCCTTATCCTCGCCGTCACGGATTTCGAATATGGAACCGTACAGTCCCTCATATTCGCTTCCCGCAGTACCAATGATTCTGTCACCGATTTTATAAGATGCACCATCATAAATAAACTCTGCACCAGGACGATTGATAATCATTCTTCTTCCTCCGTTTTCTCATCCGTCTGACCGTCATTCCAGCACTCACGTACTGTTTCAGCTTCGGCTTTATCGAAAGAAAGTCGCCAGCTCCCGTCTATGTAATCGGAGTCAGTAGGCAGCGGAATCACGCCGTTTTTGTCTTCGGCATACTCCATTGCTTCCTCCAAGGTCGGAGCTTCGCATTCGATTACGCCGCATACTTCCCATGTAACGGGGATCTTCCATTTTTTCATTATAGTTCACCTTGCCTTTCGTCATTTTTTATTTCAATGTGTAGTGGACACTCGCCACAGTGGTTCCTGCAGTACAGTTCCAGAATAACGCCCGGAAGCAGGAAATCCACCTGTTTGCACACAACGGCGCCGTACAATCCGTCAAGCCAGTAACCGCCGTAGTCCGGGCAATCGCTCCTGTAACAGAGTTTGCCGTTCTTCTGAAAAAAGACATACTGTTTGTCTGGATCTGCCGCAACTCGTGTCTTTGCTGCTTTCGGTCCTCGCTCTTGTACATCCTTTTCAAATTCCAGAAACCTCGGCATGGCATTCAGAGCCGAATCAAGATCAGGGTATTTCTTCATGACCGGCATCCTCCCGTATGAAAGGCTGTCAGCTTCCGGATCAATGCTTTTCCCCCGGAGAGAAGCCTCCCGGTGTTTTTTTGATTCGGATATTCAAGAAAATATACCGTGTTTTGCGTCTCAAATACCAGTTTGCTCTTGGATTCTGCGTAAATGGATATAACGATGGAGGTTTGTCTGGTTAGCTCGCCTTCCAGGATTATTGCCGGAGAACCTACCTGAATTTTCCTGACAGGAGTTCCGCTGATCTTTATTTGTTTTTTCATACCCCCTCCACCTCCTGTGCGATAATATCCCGCAGGAATCTCGCTTTCACCAGCTGTGTTTCGGTCGGCTTGGTATAATCATCGGAAACGATGACAATACCGCCGTGAAGATCACCGGCTGAGAGAATGGGAAACACTGCACTGACAGTATAAGGACTGTGTGCAATGATCGGGATGGAAATATCGTCGGGGATATATTCTTTGCGTTGTCTCAGAATGGTCACCAGAGCCTCTGTAAGAGAAACACCGCGATCAATTCCTTTGATGCAGGAAAGGCATACCTCATTACGGGTGGTGAAAATATAATGGTTATCTCCACTTTTCCTCAGTGCCTTCAGGCAAGGGATAGTGAAATACTCGATTTCATTCAGCGTGATATACGGAGATATTGTGATCCTCCGATCTTCATACACAATCTCGACGGGATCGCTTTCCTCCAGATGCATCATACGGCGCATATCATGCGGCAACGTAATGCGTCCGAAGTCGTCCAGTCTGCGTATTATGTTTTTGTTCATGATAAATCCTTTCCGGAAGACAAAGAACCCGGTATGAATACCGAGTTCCTCGCTTCACAAATATGTTCTTACTGCTGGTTGTTCTGGCTGTTTTCTTCGATTACCTTCCGTGCATTGCGGATCAGAGCAGGCGCGTGAGCAAGCTCCCATGCCGTGATATACTTATCCGCTTCACAGAACAGCTTAAAGAAATCCAGATCACTCAGATTGGCAAACACCTTGGTGGCAGACTGAAATGAATTCGCCTGGCAATAGGTTCCGCCGATCTGTGTTTTCTGTGGGATTCCCGTACCGTTATCAATCTCGATGTACCAGGGATATTTCCTCGGTTTCCCGTCGGAGCCGACATTGGCACGCTTGATGGCAAGCTTGGTCACCTGCGAGCGTCCCGTTGCGGCATCGGGGTTCCCGAAGATCTTATCCGTATGGAAATCAAACTGAACCACATTCAGCCGCACCTGGTTGAAAATGTATGCCACTTCGCTCGGGAGAAGATTCGCTGTGGCACGCCGGGTATTCTGACCGGTTCCTGCGGAATAGTCCTGCAGAATAATACCGATATTGGAATACACGCGGCGATTGTCACCTGCATCATCTCCACGTGCGTGGATGTGTGCATACAGCTCCAGTGGTGCGGGATTGAGCTTGTCGATCAGTTCCACCAGCTTCTTGTCGGTCTTGTAAACAGAGATCTGTCTTGAAATATAGCCATTGTCATTCATTTGTTTTTCACCCTTTCTGAAAACAGAAAAAGAGAATACATTTCTGCACTCTCTTTCCCGAAACATCTATTTCTTTGTTGATTTAGTACCTGTCATATCTCTTCCTGAACAAGTCTGCCGTTTCTGATCTCATTTTTCAGAAGATCATATACATACAGCGGACTTTCAAGATACAACCCGGTTTCTTCATCATGAAGTTTTTCCCATACTATAGAATTATAGAACAGGTTCATTGCTTCATCTACTTCCATACAGCGATCTTTCATAAGGTAATGTATGATTTTCTGTGTAATGATTTCCATGAGTTTTTCACGGCTCGACAAGATAATCACGCTCCTTATGTAAAAGTTCAATCGCTCTTTTCGTGTGGAAGGAATACTGGTCTGTCAGACGCTTGAATTTCATACCGTTCATCAAAGCGGTTTCATCAATAAAACCATCCGTGAACAGGCTGAAAAGCATGGATAAATCATCATCTGCAACCGGTCCGATTACAACATCGTATTTGAAATCAAGATTATTCTCTCCATCCCGCATGTCATTTCTGTTGTTGGTTACAAACAGCGCCCAGTCAATTGTGGGTTGTTCAAATCTGCAGATTGAGAGGATATCTTTATCCAACACAGTTTCATCAAAGCGGTAGACATTGACCGTCGGATTACCGCCGTAAATTCTTGCCACACGCTTTGCCATTTTCTGTGCCTGATCTTCGAGCGTAGTGAGATAGTATCCCTGCCCGAAATCTTTGTGCGGCTTGCAAATGGAAAGATCAATATCCTTTATAGCAAGATTGGTTCCATGGTAAAGAATCATTGGATCGTTCCTCCGTTCTGTCTGCAGATTAAGGTGAGAGCCTCAATCGTGTCACTGATCGGAAGAGTATGTTCGATTTCATAATGTTCTTTTAAGTATTGGATTCCCTTGTTGTTATACAGGTAACGAAAAGAAGACCGACGGTCTATTTTCTTTCTTACTGCAAACTCATTGACACACATAACCATGTAGTTAGCACGAATATCTTTTTCAGTATACATAGTATCACACACCTAATAATTGATTTGTTTTTCATCACGGTTATACGACTGTGGTATCATACATCGTATATAGTATACCACAATCCCGTGAATAAATCAACCTTTTCAGATTCATACCTTGATATATCGTGAAATGAGCCGTGTCAGGTTCATGGGCAGAAGTTGCAGATCGGTAATATCCAGGAATCCATCCTTATAGATTCGCTCGATATTCTCCTTATCGTCGCCGATCGCCGCAGAGAACATGGTCACGCCCTTGTTCGTGTACTCGCGCTTGATGCCGCGCAGATCCGCATCCGCTTCGGTACCGTAATAACCGCTGGAGGCAGGCTGTCCGTCCGAGATCAGAATGAGAAGCTTTGTTTCCTCATCTCGAGTCATCAGACGTTCCGCCACATACCGCA
>JAFZET010000343.1 GCA_017560565.1 Clostridia bacterium
GACCCAGGTGAAGGGGTCGCCCATCAGTACCACACCGGCGGTTACGGATACCACCGTAGACAGATTGCCGAAAATGGTGGCACGGGCTACGGGCAGGCGGGCAATGGAGTAGTTGGCAAGGAAGTATGCGATCACCGAGGCACCGATGCCCAGATAGACCACCGACAGAACGAACTGCCCGTGGGTGAGGGCTTCTTTCAGCATGGGCAGGGTCTCGCCACGGTAGGTACCGAAGGTCAGGACAGCGAAGAACACAAAACCCACGGTGAACATCACATAAGTCAGTTCAAAAGGGGTAAAACGGTCGGAGCATCTGCGGATGGTCAGGGAATAAAAAGAACCGATGAAGTATGCTCCAATCAGGCACAGACAGCCGGCAATGGTATTCTTCCCCCCCGAACCGCCCAGGGATACCATCAGCACACCGCAGATGGACACCAGAATGAAAAACCACTGCTTCCGGTTGGGGATCTCCTTCAGGATCAGCGCACCCAGTACGGCGGTGAATATGGGGCTGACGGCGGAGATCATGCCGGTGAAGGAAGTGGTGGTATAGGCAAGACCGTAGTTCTCAAAGACAAAATACAGGCAGGGCTGCAGAATCCCCACCAGCACGGGGGCAAGCAGACTTTTGCCCCTCAGACTGATTTTGCAGATGCCGGTGAGCACCAGCAGATTCAGCACCAGAAATGTGGTGGTAAACCGGGCAAGCAGCAGAATAAACGGCTCGGCCACGTTCAGTGCCATTTTGGAAAACAGATAGCTGAAGCCGAAAATGATATATGCCGCAGAGGCGGCCAACATTCCCCGGTGTTCATCGGTAAAGCGGGACATAGATACCCTCCCATTCATACAGTCAACGGGTATACGATACCACAAAAACCGGTATATGTCAAGGGATCTGCTGAATTCTCCCTATCTTGACAACGAACTGCGGCGGGTATATAATACGGGTATATCACAAATGAAATTCCACAGGATTTACAGGACAGATTCACATGACAAACGAAACAAAATCCGATCTGCGCCGGGCGTTTACCGCCACACTGCCCGTTCTGACGGGGTATGTGGTGCTGGGCATGGGATTCGGCGTGATCCTCCGATCCAGAGGGTACGGCGTACTGTGGGCGGCGGCTATGAGCGTATTGATCTACGCCGGTTCCATGCAGTATGCCGCCATGGATCTGCTGACCGGCGGCGCATCCCTTATTACCATGGCACTGACCACCCTGGCCGTCAACGCACGCCACCTGTTCTACGGCATCTCCATGGTGGACAGATACCGGAATATGAAGCCGAAGCCTTTTCTGATCTTCACCCTGACGGACGAGACCTATTCCCTGGTCTGCTCCGACACGGGTACGGAAGGGATTCACAGCCGGAATCTGTATTTCTTCTGCATCTCCCTGTTCAATTATCTGTACTGGATCACCGGCAGCGTTGCCGGCAGTCTGCTGGGTGCTGTGCTGCCCTTTTCCACCGAAGGGATCGACTTTGCCCTGACCGCCCTGTTTCTGACGGTATTCACAGAGCAGTGGCTCAGTACGAAGAATCACACCGCCGCCCTTGTGGGAATTCTTGCATCGGTGCTCTGTCTTTTGCTTATCGGACCGGAGAAATTTCTCATTCCCGCCATGCTGCTCATTACCCTGGCGCTGACTCTGCTGCGGAAACAGCCCGGCATCACCAATCCTTCCGATGAAAATACAGCGGGCAAAGGAGGTGCGGATCATGACTGATCTCCATGCCGTACTGCTGATTGCGGTTTCCTCCGCCGTGACCATACTTCTGCGTTTCCTGCCCTTTGCCGTATTCTCCGGCAGCCGGAAGACACCCGCCTTTGTGGAGTATCTGGGTAAGGTACTGCCCTACGCCATTATGGGGATGCTGGTGGTGTTCTGTCTCAAAGGGGTATCGCTGACCGCCTTTCCCAACGGCATTCCGGAAGCCATTGCCTGCGCTCTTGTGGTGCTGCTGCACGTATGGAAGAGGAACACACTGGTCAGCATTCTCGGGGGGACGGTGTGCTATATGGTACTGGTGCAGGCGGTGTTTTAAGTAAGTAAGAGATAAGAGATGAGAAGTAAGAAATATATGCGGGGAAACCTGACATTTCATACTTCCTGCCTCTTATTTCCCAAGAAAATACGCAAAAATCCCACAAAATTTTACATTCCTCCCGTTGACCGCAGAGGGGAAATGTTATATAATATAAGCTGTGAGCAAAATACCACAGTATGAGCAATCAACATAAAAGGAGACTATCATTATGGCTGATATTCAGTATTCCCACGAAGTGGAACAGATGTGTTGTGTAGCCAAGGGTCCCAAGCACGGTCCCGCTCCGATTCCGGAAGAAGGCAAATGGATCCAGGCTAAGGAAATTACCGACATTTCCGCCTATACCCACGGTGTGGGCTGGTGCGCACCTCAGCAGGGCGCCTGCAAGCTGTCCCTGAACGTGAAGGACGGCATCATCGAAGAAGCTCTGGTGGAAACCATCGGCTGCTCCGGCATGACCCACTCCGCCGCTATGGCAGCAGAAATCCTGCCCGGCAAGACCCTGCTGGAAGCTCTGAACACTGACCTGGTTTGCGATGCCATCAACACCGCTATGCGTGAACTGTTCCTGCAGATCGTATACGGTCGTTCTCAGTCTGCTTTCTCCGAAGGCGGTCTGGTAATCGGTGCCGGTATGGAAGACCTGGGTAAGGGTGAACGCTCCATGGTTGGTACCATGTACGGCACCAAGGCAAAGGGCGTGCGTTACCTGGAAATGACCGAAGGCTACTGCACCAGAATGGCTCTGGACGAAGACGATCAGGTTATCGGTTACGAATTCGTTTCCCTGGGCAAGATGACCGACTTCATCAAGAAGGGCATGGAACCCAACGAAGCATACGAAAAGTCCAAGGGCACTTACGGTCGTTTCGCAGATGCTGTGAAGTATATCGACCCGCGTAAGGAATAATAGAGGAGGTAAGTATAAATGGCTAAGTTTGAAGGTTACGAAAGACGCGAAGCGAAAATTCTCGCTTGTCTGAAAGAATACGGCATTTCCTCTATTGACGAATGCAAGGAAATCTGCGACGCCAAGGGTATCGACCCCTACAAGATCGTAGAAGAAACCCAGCCCATCTGCTTTGAAAACGCAAAGTGGGCATACGTTGTAGGCGCTGCTATCGCTATCAAGAAGGGCTGCACCAAGGCTTCCGAAGCCGCTGCCGCTATCGGTATCGGTCTGCAGGCATTCTGCATTCCCGGTTCCGTTGCTGAAAACCGCAAGGTAGGTCTGGGTCATGGTAATCTGGGCGCTATGCTGCTGTCCGATGAAACCGACTGTTTCTGCTTCCTGGCCGGTCACGAATCCTTTGCCGCTGCTGAAGGCGCTATCAAGATCGCTCTGAACGCAAACAAGGTTCGAACCAAGCCCCTGCGTGTTATCCTGAACGGTCTGGGCAAGGATGCTGCCATGATCATCTCCCGTATCAACGGCTTTACTTACGTACAGACC
>JAFZET010000344.1 GCA_017560565.1 Clostridia bacterium
AAGCATTGTATAAGACCTATTCCGAAATGAACTGAATCTGTGATCACAAGGTATAAAAACGCATAAATAAAGTGACCGGCTGAAATCGTTACAGTATGAGCAAAAAAAGATGGCATTCCAACGTACAGGATTGCCATCTTTCTGTTTACGTAAAATTCCGGGATGTACTGAAATCAGTCCAATATCATACCCGATAATAAATCAGTATCTTTGAACCGCGTTTTTCATTGATAACCACTGCAAGACCTTTTTCCAGAAGATCCATACCGCTTACCGTAATGATATCCCCTGTGTCCAGATCTTCCACTTTATACATACAGTCTGCACAGATACCACCCAGTTCAAATTCTGCCTGACTGCAGGAAGAGTTTGCTCTGCGGAATGCCATGACAACACCTTCCCCCTTTTCAGGATCATCATACTGCCATGCCGCCCAGCCTGCGCTGGAATATCCGCAGTTTTCCAGAGGATAGAAATCACAGTCCAGATACGGACGGATCCGCAGGTATTCGTCACTGATCTTCTTTGCCCAGATCAGATCCTCCCCTTCCAGTGTCATGGTGTCGTAGCACTGGTATGCGCCGACCCACGCCTGGGAATAGGTACTGCGTGCGGCATAGGTGTCATTCTTCTGCTTGGTAACGCCGAACAGCTTGAGCAGAAGTTCCTTGAAATGTTCGCCATCTACTTTGCCGACCGCAAGGCAACCATCGACACCCTCCGCTACGTACAAAAAACGCTGACGGACACCGATTTTATTGACGATGACATTGAGGCTTGCGAGAGGGAGATGGATATTCTCACCGAAATGATACGGCAGACGGTGATGCTCAACGCCTCCGCCACCGTGAGCGAAGAGGAATACCGTCGCCGTTACAATGACCTCACCGACCGCTTCCGCGCCGAGGAGGAAAAGCTCAAACGCCTCACAGCCGAGCGTAAAAAGCGAGATGCCGAGTCGGTTGCCATCGGCGGTATGCTCTTTGAACTCACCGAGCTTGAAGCACCGCCCATCGAATTCGACGAAAAGCTTTGGCACGCTGTGGTTGACCACGTTACCGTCTACCGCGATGACCGCTTGGTGTATTCCTTAAAGGATGGTACGGAAATAACGGTTGAGCTTTAAGCGAATAGAAAAGTCCCCGAATAGCACCTGGGTTGATGCTGTGCGGGGATTTTTGCGCTTGTTCATATTGCCGCTATTGCCGGATTCTTTATCGGCTTCTTCGTTCGGCAACCAAAAATCAATAAACTGAAGAGTCAAGTGATATCATTACAAAAACAGTTAGGAAATCTTCAAAGCAAAATAATAGGGTATCAAGATTCCTTTGACAGCTTATATATTCAATACAAGGTTCAATACAAGGGATTAAAGCTGCTACAGCTTAAGAAAAAAGCAGAATATGAAGGAAAGCTGAAGGACAACCTTGTTCTGCAATACGGAATGAAAGCGTATTTGGAAATGTTGCTTGATACGGTGAAGAAATCACGCAAGCTCACTTCCGAAGAATTTGCTTTTTATCGTGCCTTCGATGATGTCATTGAAGGAAAGCAAGTTGGCACAAATGCTTTCTTGAAAATAAAGGAATATGTATTATCAAAATACAAACGAGAAGTCAGCACATTGACGCCTTGCGATTGTTCTGCCGAATTTCAACAGCTACAGGAATATCAAAGTGCTTAAAAATCAATCCTTGAACGATTGAACCCTTGAACGATACAAAATCCGCCACTTCTGTCTTACCGGGGCAGAGGTTGGCGGATTTATCGGTTTTATAAGAAAAAACGCCCTCAAAACCACCGAAAATAGCGGTTTAAGGGCGAAAACAAGGCATTTTCCGTATATAAAGCAAAATTCCATAGCCGAAATTGTATCGACTATGGAATCTATTTTGGTTGCGGGAGTGGGATTTGAACCACACGACCTCCGGGTTATGAGCCCGACGAGCTACCAGACTGCTCTATCCCGCGATATATTACTGCTCAAGGAAGATGCCGGAAACCGGGCTTGAACCGGTACGTAACTCTCGTTACACGGGATTTTAAGTCCCGGGCGTCTGCCAATTCCGCCATTCCGGCATGTTGGCTGGAAGGAGAGTACTAGGAGTACCGCTCACTGCCTCATCCCTTGCTGCCTATATAGTATACCACATCTCCTCGTGTTTGTCAACCCTTTTTTGAAATTTTTTTGTTTTTATTTTTACCTATATTTTGTGCCTTGATTTTTGTGGGAATTTGCCTGATTTACGGAAGGATCGACATGAAATATTAACGGCTATATGGATATACCGTATCCGATTATCGGTTGTATTATGAATACAAAAGAAACCCGAGTCCGTTCTCACGAATGATATCTTCCGCAAGAGAGCTATAGGTGGTCTCACCGGAGCAGGGAAGGATTCGATAGTTGATAGAAACAATACCGACTTCGCTGACATTCAGCTGGGCATCCAGATTTACTCCAAGCGTCAGGGAGCGGATGGAACGCATACTGTTTTCCAGACCATACAGCCAGTTTTTCAGATTGCGGTACTGGGAATCTTCCGTCAATGTGCGGATACACCGGAAAAAATCCAGAAGTCTCTCTGTAAGCTTTTCATAGCCCATCTCCAGGAGCACGTCCGGCATGACAGTTGCCTGAAGTCTTTCATACATTTGTTTTATATTACCTTTCACAGTACCGGGCATTGTCCGCACTCCTTTCCGTGTTTATATAATTTATGACACAAAACAGGTACCAAAAGGTTCGCTGAAATATGTAAATAAAATGCTAACAAAAAGAAACCTGCAGTTTCCCACAGGTTTCCTATTTCATAATATTCAGTTGTCGGAAAGACCGAAAACCCGGCAGGCATTTCGATAGGTAAGCTCCGCAATTTCTGCGGCAGTGACTCCGCGGATTTCTGCCATTATCTCCGCCGTGTGGACAAGATAGCCGGAATGGTTCATCTTGCCTCTATGGGGTACGGGCGGCAGGTAGGGGGCGTCCGTTTCGATCAGCAGAAGCTCGTCCGGCACGATGACGCAGGCTTCCTTCACTTTGGCGGCGTTCTTGTAGGTCACGGGACCGGAGAAGGAGATATACCATCCCTTGTCGGCAAGCTGCCGTGCCATTTCCGGACTGCCGCTGTAGCTGTGGAGAATGCCGGTTGCGTTGGGATGGGCACGGAGAATGTCGCAGGTGTCCCCGTGGGCGTCCCGGTCGTGGATGATCACGGGCTTTTTTACTTCTTCCGCCAGCGAAAGCTGCAGATCAAACATGGTTTTCTGTCGGTCGTGGTGGTCTTCGTCCCAGTGGTAATCCAGCCCGATCTCTCCGATGGCAACCGCTTTCGGGTGGGCGGCAAGGGTGCGGATCTCGTCCAGCACGTCTGCTGTCATGATGTCCGGCACTTCCAGCGCATCGCAGGGATGAAGCCCCACAGAAGCGCAGATGGAAGGATACCCCTCCTGTCCGGCATAGAAATCCGCCATGCCAAGAGCCTCGTTGGAGGAGCGCAGACTGGCACCTACATCACAGATCCGGGTCACTCCCTGGGAGAAGACGTAACGCAGAGCCGCATCCACACCGCCGGGGAACTCGTTTGAAAACCGTCTGTCGTCGTAATGGGCGTGGGAATCAAAGAATCTCACGTTATCTTACCCGTTCTCCCAGAGGCGTTTCGGGATCCAGGAAGACAACACGGACGGTCTCTTCACCGGAAGCCAGAATCATGCCGTTGGATTCGATACCGCACAGCACAGCGGGCTTCAGGTTGGCAACCACGATGATCTTCTTGCCGATCAGATCTTCCGGTGCGTACCACTTGGCGATGCCGGAAACCACCTGTCTCTTTTCGTAACCCAGGTCGATCTGGAGCTTTAAGAGCTTCTTGGCTTTCGGAACCTTTTCGCATTCCAGAATCCTGGCGGTGCGCAGTTCCACATTCATGAAGTCTTCGATGCCAATCAGAGCACAGCCTTCGGGCTTTTCCACAGGGGCATCGGCCTTTGCGGCAGCTTCTGCGGCAGCCAGCTTGGCTTCCCGTTCTGCAGCAACTTCAGCCAGCATCTTTTCTTCGTCAATTCTCTGGAAAAGAGGTGTCGCTTCGCCGACGGACTTACCGGATTCGATGGCACCAAAAGTCAGTGCGGAGTCATAGCTGCGGATGTCGGAACCGATGCTTTCAAAGATCTTATCTGCGGTTGCAGGGATCAGGTACTGCAGCATTACAGTGCCGATACGGATGGTTTCAAGCAGATTGTAGATAACGGTGCGGAGGCGAGGCATCGTTTCTTCAGACTTTGCAAGAGTCCACGGTGTGGTTTCGTCGATATACTTGTTGGCACGGCGGAGCATGGTGAATACATCCGCACAGGCATCGGCAATGTGCAGGGTATCCATGTGCTCAGAGAATGCTCCGACAGATTCGAGAGCTGCCGCTTTGAGGTTCGCATCCGGTCCTTCTTCAGCACCGGGAGAGGGAATCACGCCGTCGAAATATTTCTTGGTCATTGCAACGGTACGGCTTACCAGATTGCCCAGGTTGTTGGCAAGGTCAGTGTTGTAGCGGGTGATGATTTCTTCGTAGGAAAGCGGACCGTCGGAGGCGTAGGGCATTTCCGAAAGCGCATAGTAGCGCACGCCGTCCACACCGAACTTTTCGGCAAGATCGTCTGCGTAAACTACGTTACCCTTGGACTTGGACATCTTGTCAGCACCGAAATTGAACCACGGGTGTGCGAAAATCTTCTTCGGCAGAGGCAGATCAAGGGACATCAGGAAGATCGGCCAGTAGATGGAATGGAAGCGTACAATATCCTTACCGATCATGTGAACGTCAGCAGGCCAGTATTTCCGGAACGTTTCGGACTGTTCTTCATAAGTCTTGTCCGGGTCATAGCCGATGGCAGTGATGTAGTTGGTCAGCGCATCGAGCCATACATAAACAACGTGCTTGTCATCGAAGTCAACCGGGATACCCCACTTGAAGCTGGTTCTGGATACACAGAGATCCTGCAGACCGGGCTTCAGGAAGTTGTTGACCATTTCCTTGCGGCGGGAGTCGGGTTCAATGAATTCCGGATGGTCTTCGATGTACTGCATCAGACGATCTGCATACTTACTCATATTGAACTTGTATGCTTCTTCCTTTGCCATGTGGACTTCGCGCCCGCAGTCGGGACACTTGCCGTCCACCAGCTGGGTTTCGGTGAAGAAGGATTCACAGGGAGTGCAGTACCAGCCTTCGTACTGATCTTTGTAGATGTCGCCCTTGTCGAACATCTTTTTGAAAATCTTCTTGACAGCCGCTTCGTGGTAATCGTCCGTTGTGCGGATGAAGTGGTTATAGTCCGCATTCATCAGGTTCCAGATGCCTTTGATCTGACCGGATACTCCATCCACGTACTGCTGGGGTGTGATACCGGCTTCGAGAGCCTTGTTTTCGATCTTCTGACCGTGTTCATCGGTACCGGTGCAGAAGAATACATCAAAGCCCCGTGCCTTCTTATAGCGTGCAACCGCATCGGTGGCAATGATCTCGTAGGTATTGCCGATATGCGGCTTGGTAGAGGCGTAGGCAATGGCGGTGGTTATATAAAACTTATCAGACATTTTTTACTCCATTCAATGTATGAAAATCAAACGCGCACGGCAGAACACCATACGGAAGCAATGGCAGGGTTTTCCTTGTCTTCGATCAGGATGAAGTCCGCACGGCAGCCCAGGCGGATCTGACCGCAGACATCGGAGATGCCCAGCATGGCGGCGGGATTGGAGGTGGCAAAGGGGATCACTTCTTCCAGAGGCAGACCGCAGAATGCCATGGTGTTGGTGATGGCTTTGAACAGATCCAGGGTGGAACCGGCAAGGGCGCCTTCTTCGTTGACGGCACGGCCGTTCTTCACAATTACAGGAAGCCCTGCGATGGAATAGTTTCCGTCGGAGCATCCGGCAGCAGCCATGGAGTCTGTTACCAGCATGAACTTGTCGGCAGGCTTGCAGCGGGCGGCCATCTTCACAATGGCGGGATTCAGGTGTTCGCCGTCACAGATAAATTCAGACCAGCATTCATCGGACAGCAGGGAACCCACAGCGTTGCCGGGTTCTCTGTGATGCACGGGCTTCATGGCGTTGAAGGTGTGGGAGAAGGAGCGTACACCCATTTCTACAGCGTGACGGGTCTGTTCGTAGGTAGCGTCGCTGTGTACCATGGCAACGGTGGCGCCGCATCCGCAGGCACACTTGATGAACGCATCGCCGTTTTCCATTTCCACAGCGGCGGAAACATGGATCGGCAGAGGCATCATCTTGTCCAGATAGCTCTTCAGCTCCACGGGATCCAGAGGTGCCAGAAGCTGGGGAGCGTGTGCTCCACGTCTGCCGGGGTTGAGATAGCGTCCTTCCAGATGGATACCGGCGATGGTGGCGGTACCGGGCTTTATATCTCTCTGGGCGTTGATCACTTTGATGGAGTTGTCCAGAGATTCTGGTTCAGCGGAGGCGAGGGTAGCCATCAGTGTGGTGGTACCCGCTTTTGCGTAAGACTGACGCATGGTCATCACGGCAGCCTCGTCAATTTCGTTAAAATCGAATCCCGCACGTCCGTGGGTGTGTACGTCCACCAGACCGGGCAGGATGTATTTGCCAGTGCAATCTACAACTTCGGCGCCGTCTGCGCTGATGTGAGCGGCGATCTTCGTGATTACGCCGTCCTCTGCGAGAATGTCCGCCATTTCAAACTGACGGTTTGCGGTGGAATAGACCGCGCCGCCGGAAAAGAGTACCTTCATCTGACTACATCGTCCTTTCGTAATTTGTAAATAGAATATGGAACAGACCGGGAAAGCGAAAAACTCCCTCAGTATATCTATTCCTACATATTATAACAGAAAAACGCCTGATTGACAAGGCGCATTTCGTATGCATTTTCCACGGGAATCACACGTTTTTCTGTGGTTTG
>JAFZET010000345.1 GCA_017560565.1 Clostridia bacterium
ATAAACCCACGTGTGACAAAGTATCCGCCGAGAATCACACCGAAGATGGCAATACCAAGCAGAAGTGATATGAGCAAGCCTTTCTTTTGAAAACGGAACAAAGCTTTGAATTCGTTCCATTCCTCACGCCAGGATGCGAAGAACAGCATCGGGAGCACAAGGAAAAACAGAATCTTGATCGGGATTTTCGAGAAATACGGCGGATGTACGACCGCGTCAATGAAAGTTACAGCGAGGGAAAACAGCATCACAGACAGAAGGATATAGTTTCTTTTTCGTTTCATAGGCAATCTCACTTTTTTATTCTTCAATAAAGCTCGTCACAGTGGATTTTTCAAGCCACTCAATCGTTTTTTCATCCGTGATTCTGACACCGCTGACAGAGGCTGTATTGCTGTATCTGCGCTCGCCGATGTACTGTATCGCCCGATAATTCTCAGGGGTGGCATAGATCCATTCTCCGTCAACAAGGGCAATATAGCCGCCAAGGTTACCCGAATCTACAACAGGACAGCCGTTATAAGCGAAATAAAACGGGTTGCCCTGCGTGTGGATGTTTTCAATGGTATATGCTTTTTCCTCCCCCTGAAGATTCGTGATTGCAAGGAGTTTATCTATATCCGGCTTCCATGTGATCACAAGTTTGTTTGTTTTCCGTATTCCCGGATCAATAAGTACCTTTGTTACCGTTCCCGAGGTATCCGGAACACATCCTTCCGCCGCGTAGTGGGTTGTATTATCGCTGCCGACGATCGCAATGTAATCCGGAGAAGTGCGGCTGCCGATAAAAAACACCTTTCCCTTAGTCTCTTTGGCATAACCGACGTGAACCCGGTCGGCATCGGCAACCATGAAACGGCTGTTTCGATAGTTTATTCCGTTATACCGAAAGCCCTCGACTGCATTTTCGCCAGGAACACCATCCAGTATCTTTGGCATCGTTATGATCTTCCCAATCACAAGAACTACGATGGAAACAATCCCAGCAATGCGGATGATGTTCTGCTTATTCATAGAGCCTCCTTCAAACCGCTTCGTCATATCAGCCGGATTTCCAAATCTTCGATCATCTTTACCCGAAAGCTCATGCGCCATTCCAAGGATTCCTGCTTCTCAAAATACAGCCCTGAGCAGGCGGAATGAACCTTCGCTTCCTGCGGTACACCAACCATAACCGCCGTCGGACCGTCGGCAGAACGGATGATACCAATGGCGGAACAGAAATCACATACCGGCTTCGGTGCGGTTTCACGTCGACGAGGGCTGTCGCCGTTTCCGCACGCACGGACGCTGACTTCCTCTCTCGGCAAATCGGGCGTGATCGTGTATTGCATCGCCGTCATGTGAGTCGGGAAAATAAATTCATCGGATGCGAATTTGCTCTGATCCATTTCCTCCGCTTCGTATTCCACTACGGTCAGCGTATGTTCGGTTCCGTGTACCGGATGAGTGAAATCGAATGTTTCGCCCACCTTGGGATCGGTGAAATGGATGCCGGAGAAGGTTTCGGGGCTTCGCACCATTTTCAGTGTGAGTGAGGTGATCTCGCTGATTTTTGCCTCGTTCGGGAAGGTACAGCGGCGGATGATGTATATCTTATCAGGATCAAAGCCGTAGTGCTCCACGAGATATTTCGCCCGTACATCTTCCGTCTCGCCATCTCCAATATAATCCAGATAGATCTGCGGATACCACGCATCGCCGTGACCGCTTTTGTTTTTCAGTTCAACACCATTCATTATAATGGTGGGATGGAAGTTGATGCTGCTTGGATTCATGCGGAGGAACTGTTCCTCGGCTTCCTCCGTGGGGTGACCGTTCCGGAAAGCTGTTTCTGCTTCCTTTCGGAATGCGATGAGCTTTTCAGCATCCACTTCCGCAAAGAAATCCACCACAACACCGCCGGAACAGAGATAGGCGGACGGTATGTGCCATGTCTCGCCGCCCCATGCGAAGGATTTATGCAGCGGAATCTCACGTCCGCCCTTGCCGCGCTCCGGGAAGAAATCTCCATCCATGGTGACCTTCCATTCGGGCGGCTGCCACGGTGCGTCTGCGGAAGCAACTTCCTCCATCATTTCGTAGTATTCCTTCGTGTAAGGAATGCTGCCGTAGTTATAGGACTTCTGGAGACGGTACAGGTACTCAAACGGATTTTCCATCGGTTCAAGACCGCATTTCTCACGGATTGCCTGCAGGGGTGTGTCATCGAAATATTCGCTGTTTCTGACCGCTTCGATCTGTTCGGTAAGCTGTTCCTCATCCCAAGCCCACGACTGCTCAATGAGGTTCATGTCAAGACAAGCCAGCAGAAGCCGGAGAAGATCTTCCATGTTCCGAGCGATGGGATGCACATAGTTTCCGGGGAGATTCATGGGGCTGACAGCGAAGATGGTTTCTCCCAGCGCACGGACGGTGCAGTAATGGATGCCGTCCACTCCAGCACGACCGATAATCTTTGCGCCCTTTGGTGTGCAGAAATAGGCAACATCGTTCTTGCTTGGCGGTTCCCAGCCGATGTTGGATGTATTGATTTTCAGCTTTTTGAACTCGGTATAGGTCATTTGGATTCTCCTGATTCGTTTTCCTTTATGGTAACCATCGGCTCAAAGTGGGAAACCACGTCGATGATCTGATTCTGTGTGCGGATTCCGTAATGCCGCCATGGTCCAGGATAGGTGCTGCCGTCTTCGCTTCGCTGTACATCGGTTACAGTTTCGAGATAGGCAAGCAGCTTCGATTCTGCATAGACACACAGATACTTTCCATGCTTCACTTCTGTTCGGTCGGGGGAGGCATAGGATTCGTTACGCACCTGATATAGGATATAGTTGTCGAAACGGATGTCGATCGTTCTGCTTCCCGGCAGTATGGGACGACACTGTGAAACCACCTCGGCAACAGGTGCAGGAAACTCGTCAGTCATGTCCGGTACATTCTCGCCAAGAACAGATGCGGTCAGGACGATATGCAGTTCGTTGTCGCCGTTTTCCTCAAGCGAAACAAGAAACGGCATATGATCGCCCAGTGTCTTATCAACCGGGGCAAACGTGGAAAGGTGAGTGCTATCCTTGCATTGCAAACGAGGATCGCAGATACCGTGACTGATATAATTCTTTCGGGCGCGTTTCAGCGAAATCCCATGATTCTCATCGCTCGGTTCGTCATCATCGGTGGTGAATACGTCGTTCTCCCAAAAGCAGATCGGACAGATAAAGCCAAGGGCATCCTCCGGCGGTACGGGGAGAGTTTCGTGGTTACAGCATTTACATTTATACATCATCATTCTCCGGGATATATTTCCGTTCCCCAATGACAGCTCTGGAAGTGATCGTCGAGGAACACATTGAAAAAAGGTGTCATTTTGTTGGCAGCTTCGATATCAGTCGGCTTGGGCTGAGAAAGAATCATTTCGATAAATTCCGGTGTAACCTCGCCGGTGATGATCTTGCCGTATGTCCAGGCGGATTCTTTCAGTTTGCCGTATTTGAGAGCCAACGCAATTTCTTCTGTTTCTTCATTCCAGCAATGGATCTCAAAAGTTTTGGCATTTTTCAGCGCATCCGCCATCAAATTCAGCCAGCGGGTGTTGCCTTTTTCGGTGTAATCGAAATAGATCGGATCTGTCGAAACACTATCCACAGGCTCAAGGGGAGCCGGTTTCAGTTCACCAACGAGAGATGTAAGCAATTTTTCGAGTTCATTCATATCTTTCATTTCTTCTTTTTCTTCTTTTCCTGTGGTACTGCATCGGTCACGATATCCTCGCAGATCACGGTAAAATCGGCGTAATCAAAACCTCGGTTTTTATCGTGATACCAAAGGAGCATATGCATTTCATAGCCGAGAAAATGGCGATAGATCTCGTAGTAGATGAAATAGCATCCTTCAAGCTCATGCTCTTTTGTTTTGACTCTCGCGTTTTTGAATACGATGTGGTTATGCTCAAAGGGATTATAGCCGGGATGATCGAAATACAGATGCAGATCGTTTTCCTCCATGACAGCGGATGTAATCTGCGCATCATGAAACTCCAGCTTTCGCTCAAACTCCGCAGGTACGGGATTCTTGTTCTGTTCTGCACGGTAACCGGCACGTGCTTCATCGGCAAGAGCCCGAGCATTACTTGGCGCATCGGAAACCCGCTTCTGCCATTCTTTGGTGTAGTATTTCATATGCCGCCTCCGTTTCTTGTTTATTTCAAATGCCACCATTCGCCGTTTGGCATTTCCATTATGGATCCGTCGTGTTTTTCTATGATCTCTCCGTCCATGAGAGAACGAACAACAATTTCTTCCCGGTACTCCGGATCCTCATGCCACATGGAAAAGTACAACTTATCCTCTTCTCGGAATACGAACGATTCGCAGGGATGGATACCAAATTCCACTTGCTCCGGCCAGATAATTTCAAACCGATTCTCCGCAGATTGGCGTGTCAGCATAGGCGGACTTTTATGAAGCATCAGATTATAGCAGTCATCGACTTGATTCAGAGGAATACACTGAATTTCTGTCACTGTACCTGCAGAACCGTCAAAGCGGTGGATGCGTACTTGCTGTTTCCCGAAATCCACACATAAAATGTATATGGCATCTTCATAGAAGATCGGTGTACCGAAATAGTTATGAATTTCGGGATGAATCGGTTCAAAAACCTCTCCGTCCGGGTAATGGATCAAATACAGATGATTGCTCTTTACTTCATGACCGTTTTGATAAAGCTCTTCCGCTTCATACAGATCACCGCTTGTATAGTCCATTGCAAAATACCAGGAATCGGTACCGCCAATAGACTGCATCTGCGTGATTCCGTGCAATTTGATTTGTTTCATATAGATTTCTTTTTAGATTCCTTTTCAGGAACATCAATAATAATTTTCTTACATTCTTCGCAGTAAAAGGCTTCCACAGATGCATCAATTAAGCCATACCATTTTGCAAGTACGACCGCATTTGGGCTTTTCGCCCAACGGGTAACACCGGACGCAGATTCACCATCCGGTGTCCATGACAGTAAATTGGATGCATTGATTGTGCCAAGTTTCATTTCACTATCGCAATACGGGCATTTCATAGGTGTACCTCCTCATACTTACAAAATTGCATCAATCCGAATGTTTACAAGCTCCTCTGAGAGTCGTTTTCCTTCAATCGTCGCATTTCGATACAGCTCATCTCCGGAGGCAAACGTCTGCTTTTCCTTCGTTTCTTCGCACCAGAAGTACCATTCTGTATCGCTGTACCGGCTCAAAAAATAATGCTTCTCCCGACAGTGCAGTTCGATTTCGCGTCCTGTCGCGATGGATTCGATGAAAGAAGCTTCATTATATCGGCGATACCATTCGTTCCAGAATGCGGCATAGCCGTTTTTCTCAAATTCATCGTCAGATAGTACCTTGGGCGCACACCGATCATAATAGCGTTCCACTTGATCGGCAAAGCGGCATACCTTATAGAGATAATCCCCATACGGCACATCTGCCCGAGTTCCGTCCGGTGCTGTGAGAAGCACCGTTCTGCCATCATGCCGGATCGTCCAGTCAAGACCGGTATCGCATCCGATGATCGTCACCTCGGTAAGAGCATCATTTGCAACATAGAAATGTCCGCAACACGGTACCATCTGGAGATCGTGCTGTGTGGGAATGTGGTCTTCCGTCAGCGATTTCAGCAGATACAATGCAGTTGCCGAAACCGTTCCGTCCGCTTCAAAAGTTTTTCCGCCGATGGTCACGCAGACATGACCGTGCAGGCACTTATCCTCGGGATCGTCTGCCGCACCGGTGATCCAGTGAAAGTCGGATGCGGTGATGTTGAATTGATCCATGGTGTATTCCTTTCGATTGTTTTATGCAATCTCCTCATAAGGCACTTCAATACCGTCAAGTTCAGTTCCCGACACCTCGCGGTAAAATGCTGCGTGTGCTGCTTCCATATAGGCATCTACAAACAGACTGCCAAC
>JAFZET010000346.1 GCA_017560565.1 Clostridia bacterium
CCGTTGGGACGTGGACTACCTTGCAATGCAGAAGATCCACGATTCGGGCGAGATCGGCAAGGTGCTCAATATTGAATCGAGAATTCACGGAAGCCGCGGCATCCCCTCCGACTGGAGAGGCATCAAGCAGTACGGCGGCGGTATGCTGTACGACTGGGGTATCCACATCATCGACCAGGCCTGCATGATTCTGGGGTATGACGTAAAGTCCGTACGCTGCACCTTCGACCACATCACCAACAAGGAAGTGGACGACGGCTTCCAGCTGTGGATCGAATACCAGAGCGGCAAGAAGGCTTACTGCGAAGTAGGTACCTACAACTTCATCGATATGCCCCGGTTCTACATGAGAGCTGAAAAGGGTTCCGCTATCATCCCCCACTGGACCATTCTCGCACACGTTGTAAAGTGCAAGGCATGGCATGAATCCGACGTCATTCCGGTTGTGAACGGTTCCGGGCTGACCAAGACCATGGCGCCCCGCGACAACATCACTGTGGATGAATACGATCTGGAAAAGCCGGTTTCCGATGTACACGATTACTACCGGAACTTTACCCGTGCCATCGACGGTCTGGAAGAACAGATGGTAACCCACGACCAGATGCGCTGCGTGCTGAAGATCATCATGACCGCATTTGAATCCGTGGAAAAGGGCGGCGACGCCATCATCTGGTAAGCAAAGAGTATATTCTGAGCCGGAGGGAGATTTCTTTCCGGCTCTTTTCATGAGTTGAGGTGTACTATGTCCAATGTTTGTGAAATCCTTGCGGTGGGTACCGAGATCCTGCTGGGGGATATTGTCAATACCGATGCGGCGTATATTGCGGGACGGCTGGCGGCGCTGGGGTTTTCTTCCTATCGCCAGACTGTCGTAGGCGACAACGACGGCAGACTCTGTGACGCCATCCGGGAAGCCTTTTCCCGGGCGGATATCCTGATTCTGACCGGCGGACTGGGTCCCACCTGTGATGACATCACCAAGACATCCGTGGCGGAAGTGTTCGGACTGCCTCTGGAACGGCATGAAGAAACTGTAGGCGAACTGGAAAAATTCTTCCGTGAACGGAACCGGGTGATGACGGAGAACAATCTGGCGCAGGCCATGCTGCCGAAGGGGGCGGTTGTATTTGCCAACGACTGGGGGACTGCCCCCGGTGTGGCTGTGACAGGGATACCGCTGGGTCTGACGGAAGAGAAAACCGCCATCATGCTGCCCGGACCTCCTTCGGAATGCGAGCCCATGTTTACCGAGCGTGTGGAACCATGGCTTGCGGCAAGATCCGGTTTTACCATTTTCAGCCTGAACCTCCATCTGTACGGCATCGGGGAAAGCGGTGCGGAAGCGATTCTGCGCCCCATTATGGAAGAATCCCTGAATCCCACAGTGGCACCTTATGCCTGTGAGCATGAAGTGCGGATCCGGATCACGGCGAAGGGGGAGAATGTTGAAGAATGCCGCGCTCTCTGCGAAGCTATGGCCAAGCGCATAAAAGAAACGGAAGTGGGGCAGTATATTTATACCCGTTCCGAGACACCCTGGGAAGCGAAAAATGCTGTTGTACTGAAGCTGATTGAGGTGCTCCGGCGGCATAACATGACCTTTGCGGCGGCGGAAAGCTGTATGGCAGGAATGCTCTGCAGCCGGATCGGGGATATTCCCGGTGCATCCGATATTCTGCTGGGCGGTGTTGTGTCCTATGCCAACGAGGTCAAGGAAAATGTGCTTGGAGTGCCCGGTGAGATCCTGCGTACTGTGGGTGCGGTTTCGGAACCCTGTGCTGCGAAGATGGCGGAAGGTGTGAGAAACATTACCGGTGCCGGCATTGCGGTGGCTGTGACCGGTATTGCGGGACCCGGCGGCGGTACGGCGGAAAAACCGGTGGGCACGGTCTGCTTCGGGCTGGCGGACAGTGAAGGTACAGTGACGGAAACGGTACAGTTCGGCTACAAATCCGACCGGGCAAAGATCCGCAGACTGACGGTGGCCAGAGCCATGATGAACGTGATCCGCCGTCTGGAAGCAAAGCAGTCCGATTTGTGAATATCTTTAAGTCCATGAAATAAATTCCCGGAATTTCCGGGGAATACCTTGACAAAAAATGGATCCGGTGGTATAATGTCCCCCGTAAAGACAAGGGAGTAATCAGCGGTTTTCCGCAATAAAGCCAACACACGGGTGCAGATTCTGCCTCTGGTTTTATTTGAAATGATGAGACTTATCTGCTCAGGCAAGGTAAGTCTCTTTTATATTCCCTGCATATACAGAAAGGAAATGTGTATGAAAGAATATCTGCAGTCTTCCGATGAAGTTCTGGCGGCGCTGGCTGCTTCAGAAAACGGTCTGACTGATGCGGAAGCACAGTCCCGTCTGGAAAAGAACGGGAAAAACAAGCTGGTAGAGGGGAAGAAGACCCCCATGATCGTCCGGTTCTTCCAGCAGTTTGCAGAACCCATGACCATCATTCTGCTGGTAGCCGCTGTGATCTCCGGGATCATGGCCATTTTTGAGAACGAATTCCCGGCAGACGTAATTATCATCATGGCCGTTGTGGTCATCAATGCGGTGCTGGGTGTGCTCCAGGAAAGCAAGGCGGAAAAAGCCATTGCAGCTCTGCAGGAAATTGCCGCCGCTACATCAAAAGTTATCCGGAACGGTCATCAGCAGACCATCCGCAGTGAAGATCTGGTGGTGGGCGATATCATCGTGCTGGAAGCCGGTGACGCCGTGCCTGCGGACGCCCGTATCCTGACCTGCGCTTCCATGAAGATTGAGGAAGCTGCTCTGACCGGGGAATCCGTACCTGTAACCAAGACCGATCATGTGCTGCAGCCCGGTGAAAACGGTGATGTTGCGCTGGGTGACCGGAAGAACATGGTCTTCATGGGCTCCACTGTGGTATACGGTCGTGGTACCGCTGTGGTAACCGCCACCGGTATGGACACCGAAATGGGGAAGATTGCCGATGCCCTGTCTCAGGCAGAGGACGGTAAGACTCCGCTCCAGATGAAGCTGGCGCAGCTGTCCAAGATCCTGACCTGGCTGGTTATCGGTATCTGTATCATCATCTTCGGCATCAACCTGATCCGTTCCCTGATCGCAGGCGATGGAATTACGGTACACACTCTGCTTGATACCTTTATGGTAGCTGTATCTCTGGCCGTTGCTGCCATTCCCGAAGGGCTTGCCACCGTTGTGACCATCGTTCTGTCCATCGGCGTGACCAATATGTCTCACAGAGCTGCCATCATCCGTAAGATGACCGCTGTGGAAACTCTGGGATGTACACAGATCATCTGCTCCGACAAGACCGGTACCCTGACCCAGAACAAGATGACGGTTGTGGACCATGTTGGCGAAACCAACCTGGTGGCAACTGCCATGGCTCTTTGCTCCGACGCCA
>JAFZET010000347.1 GCA_017560565.1 Clostridia bacterium
CTGTCTCAGGACAGAAATTCAATGTCGCGTTCACCTGTCCCGAAAAATGGCAGATCGAAAGCTCGGGGATTCTGAATGATGAAAACGGAAAACGGATCGGTGAACGTGTTTTCAGAGAAGATTTCTCATTTGAGGAATTCAAACAAGAGGTCTTTATGCCCAGCAGCCACAGTGTGCTCAAGAATCCGGATTCTCCCTATCAGGGCAGTACACAAAACGGCATGGCGTATATCGGGTATCACGAACGTGTTGAGTCAAGTATTGATTATTCCGGCGCAGATGTGTATACTTTTCTGATTCAATACAGTGACTCTGTGTTTATGCACATCAGTGTGTGGCAGCAGGATACCGATGCATATGAAAATTTTCTGCATTCTGTAGCTCTGCCCATTGTTGAGTCTGTGGCGATTAAGCAAATGCAAAGCGATGATCTGGCGCCCCCTGTATCAACTGCAGATCCCGCCGCCATCTGGCAGACCTTTCTCGATACCGTGGTCGCACCCTACGAAGACTACATCGTCACAACGGAATACCTCGACCTGGACGGCAACGGCATCGATGAACTGCTCATCTACGACTGGGGCGCATCTGCCAACTGCGGTATCGAGATTTTTACCATCGAAAACGGGGAAGTCCGCAGCTTTTCCACAGGAACCAATGGGATTACCCACTACAGCGAGGAAGCAAAATCCCTGGCATCTCCCTCTACCAATGCGAATGCTTACAGTTTCTGGGGACTTCCCACATCCTATGCGGACCGGTCTGATACAGTTCTGTGGTTTGTACCTTGTGATTATCGGAAACAAAATGGGTATGTGCTGTACTCCATGAACGGCAGTGATGTGCATACATCGGAGGATTATTACTGTTTCACTTCCGACGAAAACGGCCTTCTAACCGTGGAGCTGCTGTGTTCCTTCCGCTGTGAAGCCATTGATTCAAACCCCGCAAACGGATGGAAATGCTATATCAATGGTGAGGAAGTAAACGTCAGATGGTTCCGGGATACAATGGGCTTCTTCTGGCAGGATCTCTCTGTGTCACACGGCGTACAGTATCACGATAAAAATACAGCATCCCGTTATGAAGAGCTGGAATCGTGGGTGGAAGACCACTCTGAGGAAATCCTTCAGCCGGAAGAGGAAGTACCGGAAGGGATTGTTTTTGTTGACGAAGATTCCGAGCCGTACACATACACCCGTGAGGAGTGGATCCGGTATTCGCTGTATACTGACTTCGGCTTCCGTGAACCTGTGGATGTATCCGCTCTGACCGACGACGAACTGACAGCTTATATGGCGGATGCCTACCAGTGCGCTTTGGATATCTGGTTCCTGTTTGAAGTGTGCAGTGACCGGATGTATGCACGCAATATCTGGAGTACCACCATGCCCGATGTGGTCATCGACGGCAGGCATTACAGCCAAATGTTCAACCCCGTATTCCCGACGCTTGCTGATCTGGAATCCTACATGAAGGGTGTTCTTTCGCATGACCTGACAAAGCAGCTTCTGTCGATAGGAATGTTCATCGACTATGAAGGCGAGCTGTGGGGTATGATGGGTGCGAGAGGTACGGATATCTCGAAGAAAACCGTCGGTTTTTCGGTCACATCCCGCACCGATACGGAAATCATCTATACC
>JAFZET010000036.1 GCA_017560565.1 Clostridia bacterium
ATGCCTACAGTGTGATTGCATCTGCTTATATGCAGAAGCTGTACCATACGGCGTATTCCCTATCCGGGCGTGCGCACACTGCCGAGGATCTGGTACAGGAAACGCTGATTGACGGATTTCTGAAGCTGGGAACACTCAGAGAGCCGGAGAAAATCGGCTCATGGCTGACACGGATTCTGAAAAACAAATATCTGAATCTGATGATGCGCACACCCCGTACAGAACCGGAAGAAGCCATGGCGAGGTTGGCTGACAGACGCTCGCCGGAGATGCTGTACTGTGCCAAAGAATCCATGAACGGTTGGCGTAAACGGTTGTATGCCCTTTCCCCTGCCCTCAGAGATACGGCAATCCTCTACTTTTGGCACCACCTGACAATGGAACAGATATCCGCCCGGCTCGGACTGCCTCTGGGGACAGTGAAACGGCGGATACACGATGTCAGAGAACAACTGAAAAAGGAGAACGGTATGGACAACAATAACATGCTGCCGGACAACTTTCTGGAGACCGTACAGAAGAAAGTGGATGAACTGGCAAAGTATCACAAGATTTACGGCACCATGGACGGGTTTGACAAAGCTTACGAACAGGTGAAGGAGCTGATCGGCAATCTGTCCTATGCGGAGGATGTGAAAAAGTTTACGGTGAAGTCCTCCATGATTGCGTACAATGCGGATGAGGGAAAGTATCAGGCGGAAGCACTGGAAAACGCACGGAAATACGGAGATGCCATGGCTTTCGGGAACATTTCGCTGGACATCTGCTGGAAGCTGAGCAGTGATGCGGAAAAGATGAAATATACAGTGGAAACGATTCTGCCTGTACTGGAGAACTTTCCGGAGGGGGAAAACAAAATCTATCAGCGCGGCAACCACCTGTTCTGGATGGCGCATTATACGGATAAAGCCACGGAAGAAGGTAAAACCGAAGCAGAACAGCTGCTTACTGAGGCACTGGATTGTTTCCGGCAGCTCAGAAAACCGAATGCCCTGTACGGAAATGCGGTCTCCGGTTTGAAAGCCATAGAGTTTCTGCGGGATGAGCGGTATGCGGATCCCATCAACGTGTGTCTGACAGGAGAACGCTGGCTGATCAAGGAAGATGGTCTGTATTACTGCAACCAGCCGGGATGCAATTATGCCTGGTCGGACGGGCTTTGCGATTATGATATTCCTGTATTCTACTTTGCCGGATACAGCGGTGACCGGTATTTCTTCCCGAAAAACATCCCGTTTGAAGCAGGTACCAGAGAAGAAATGCTCGATAGTGACGGCAAATCCTGCGGATGGCGGGAGATCGTCAGCATGAATGACACGGTGGAAACGCCTGCGGGTATCTTTACCGGGTGTATGCATCTGCGCAAGATAGAGGACGAGAGCAATGTATTCGACATCTGGTATAAAGATGGCGTGGGCATTATTAAGGAAATCTGCCGCTGGGACGGGTATACCGGAGACAGCCACACGGAAGTGCTGGTTTCCTATGAAATCAAAGGCGGTACAGGGTATCTGCCGCTGGCGGTGGGCAATACATGGCGGTATGAACGTCCTGATCGTCCGGAAGTGATTCATGAGCTGAATGAGTATGTGATCGAGCAGCTGGACGACGAAGCGGTTTCCCTCTCCTGCATCAACTTTGCAGGGCTTGTAAAAGGCTGGGAGGAGCTGACCAACGATGGATCTGTACTGCTTACTGCGGCATCCCAAAAATGCAGCCAGAAGGATTTTGAAGGGGCTGCGGCCATGTGCAGACGGATTATCATGGAAAACCAAAATCAGGAATGCACCGCTTGGGCTCTGGGGGCATTGGAATATCTGGAAGAGAAGATTCCCTATGATAAACTGGGTTGGCGGTTCTGTCCTTCTTCCATCAACGGTTCTTATGTGAATATAACGGACAACAGAATCACCTATACGGAATCCCATTTTTCTTCCATGGAAACCGGCGCATGGGGTACCCGTGGAGAGGAAAACAGAATCTTCGGTGTGAAGCCTTTCAGGTACCTGCAGATGTGCACCGGTGGTCTCTGGGACAGCCGCTGGGTTCCCGGGTTTACGGAAGAGCGGATATTGGACTACAGCGACAAAGCGGTTCTGAACATAGAAGTGGGAGAAGGCGGCACAGTGGAAACGCCTGCGGGTGTCTTTGAAAACTGTCTGCATCTGGTCATTGACGGTGAAGTGGATGGGGTATCTCACGATTACAACTACTACTTCTACAGCCACACCCACTGCGGACACAAGGAATACTGGTTTGCCCCCGGTGTGGGCGTGGTACGATTTGTCTGTGACTGGGGCAGATTCGTCAAATCGGACTGCGTGCTGTCGTCCTATAAGACTGTAGCCCGAGACGGTGAATACATGCCCGTGTATCCCGGCAGCCGGTGGCAGTATGACGAACTGGGACTGACCGGTGAGGGATACATTGCCAGACGTGACTACAGCGTGGCTTCCGGTATGTACGGACGGTATCTGCTGGTGGACAACCAGATGTTTACCTTCAAGGGAGATGTGGAAGCGTATGATGCTTTCAAGAAATCCCTGACTGAACAGAAATAAAGACAGCAAAAAAGGCAGATACGGCTCACCTGAGTCATATCTGCCTTATAGTTTATAACATTACTTGGAGTTGGGAATCGGTACGTAGGACATACGGAAGTCGATTTCTGCGGGAATCGGGTATTTGTCAAGGATCTCCCATGCCTCGATTTCTTCCGGCTTGCGGTTTTCGTCACGGGCGATGATCTTCCGGTACAGGCTGCACCACAGATTGAAGGTGGATACTTCCCCTTCCTTCATGTCGGCAACGGTCAGATCCTTGGTAACCAGTGCTCTGGCTTCTTCCAGTCTGTCCAGACGCACCAGAGATTCGGCGTAGTACATCTGAATTCTGCCGTTCTGCCTGCAGAGTTCGCTGGCATTGTCGATCAGGGCACAGATCTCTTCATCGGTACCGCATCTCTTGTAGAAGTGAACCAAATCGATCAGCAGACGGGCGTAATCGCCTACCATGGGAACCGCTTTTTCCATCCATGCACGTGCTTCTTCCTTATTACCGTCAGCAGTGTACATCCAGCCAAGGGAGCGGGCGGCAATGGGATTGGGCGCATCGTTCCAGGATGCCAGGAATGCTTCTTTTGCCTGATCGTACTGGCGGTTTTCGTAATAGGCACAGGCAAGCTGCAGCTTGGTATACCAGTCGGTATCACCGTTTTCCAGCAGAGCGATGTATTCTTCCCCGGCCATATATTCAATGTTTTCCCAGTCAGAGGCATCACGCTTCGGCAGATGTCCTGTTTCCATAAGAACCGCTGCATCCTTTGCCCCTCTGTCCAGAATGTCGTCGCCGATAGAGAACGCCACAGAAGCGTCTGCGCTCAGCTTTTTGCCGGTTCTCATTTCTTCCACGGCGCCCCAGCCGGAGCCAAAGTGCTTGACTTCGCTCAGGTCGGTCAGATCAAAGTGTCCTTCCAGTACATCGAACTTGGGCAGGATGGCTTCTTCCACCGTATTGGCGGCTTTGTCGTAGTCCTTGCCGTGGAGGATGGCGGGATCTCCGGAGTATGCGGCGTAGGCTTCTGTCCAGGTGTACACTTCATGGGCGGGCATTACACAGTGTTCCATCTGGGAACGGAGAAGCCCTGCCTGGATCTCGGTGTAGCGGGATTCGCTGTGGGACAGCCAGCGGTTCCATGTCTTGCCGCCCTGGCTCTGTGCGCCCCACACGAACAGTTTTCTGCCCTGCAGTCTGGGGGTGGAGAACTGTACCATACCCACGCCGTTCTTATCTACATTGGCGATCCACTTGCGCTGTGCGGGATCGATGCGGAAGAAGTA
>JAFZET010000348.1 GCA_017560565.1 Clostridia bacterium
ACGGCGGTGTTTTGTATGTTTCCGGTGCAGAAGATCCCGTTCTTCTGCAGATGCTGCTTGGGGCGGAGCTGAAGGGCTTCACGGAAGAAACGGCTATGTATCTGGCTCCCACAGCGGAAGGACAACAGTATTTCGGTGAGTTCAATCCGGACTTCCCCTTCCCCACGGAAACCAGTCTGCCCATACTGGATATGGACGGCGTGACGGTGCTTGCCACCATGACCAGACCCTATACCAAACCCAGTGAGCGGCGTTTTGCTTCCATCCACACCAATCCCCCCGGTATTCCCACAGACATTCCCGCACTGGTATGCCGGAATCTGGGGAAAGGTACGGTAATCTGGTCTGCCGCCCCCATCGAAAACGACGTCCGCCGTTCCCACAAGAAGCTGATGATGGCTCTTTTTGATGGCTTTGTTGGAAAAAACACGCTGAGTGTACAGACCAATGCGCCCAGACAGGTGGAACTGGTCACGTTCCGGGACGGCAGTGAAACCTTTGTCAGTGCTGTTGACCTGCTCTGTACGGATGAACAGCTGATGCTGCAGCCCTTCACCGTCCGGGTAAAATGTGACAAGCCGGAAAAAGTTGTTCTGCTGGGCGGCAGAGATACCACAGAACGGGAAGTTCCCTTTACATGGGAAGATGGCTATGTACGCTTCACGGTGGGCGGACTGGTCATGTTTGCCATGTATAAAATTCAGTAAAACCTTTGCAGCCGGAACCGGAGGCTATCATGAACAGACAGGTTTTCAACTATTCAGTGATCCCATCCATCGTACGGGCGGATACAGTATCGCAGATCCGCATCCGTCCCCTTGGCGAAAACGGGAAATTCAAGCAGGGGCTCTCCTATCAGGTGTCCGTACGGGCGGTGGAAACAGCAAGCCGGCATTATGATGCCCTGCCCACCGCCGTATATGAAGTGGTGCCTGACGAAGACGGATGTCTTGTCTTTGAGCACACCTTTGTCGGAGAACAGAAACACGTGATTTTTCTTACCCGTCCGGAAGAGGATATGCGTTCCCTGTATTATGAAATCAACAACCACAGGGGACGCTTCGGAGAAAATGCTTCCGTGACGTTGGCCGTGTATTCTCTGCGTGAGGATCTCTACGGCTTAAAATGCTATAAGGGCGAGGTACACTGTCATACCTGCGAATCGGACGGAATTCAGGACCCTCTCCACACAGTAGGAAATTACCGGAATGCCGGCTACGATTTCATGGCGATCACCGACCATTTCACCTCCTATGCCTCCGAAAAAGCCATGCGTGTGTTCCGGGATGCTCCGGTCAGTATGACATTGTTTTTGGGCGAAGAAGTCCATGTGCCCACGGAACGGATCCATGCAGTGCATATAGGCGGCAGAGAAAGTATCAACGAGTATTTCCGTTCCCACAGGGAGGCTGCCTTTGCCCGGGTGGCGGAGATTGAAGCCGCTCTCACCTTGCCGGATACGGTGGACAGAAACGACTACGCCTGGCGGGTATTCATCGCCGAAAAAGCCCGGGAGTTCGGGGGACTGGCTATCCTTGCCCATCCGTTCTGGGTTTGGAGCTCGGTGTATTTCATTGCCCCTGCTGCTGCCGAACAGCTGATGCGGGACGGGGTATATGATGCGCTGGATCTTCGTGACGATGATATGGAAGCGGCGGTTGCTCTGTGGGCGGATCTGCGGGCGGACGGTGTGAAGATTCCCATTGTCGGCTCTACGGATTCCCATCGGAGCAGTCCCGACGACCCAAAGCTTGCCGCAAGAGGAGGCTATACACTGGTGTTTGCCCCGGACAGATCCCATCGCTCTATTACGGATGCGATCCGTGCCGACAGATCCCTCTGTGTTTCCACAAAAAGCGATCCGGAATTCGTTTACGGCTCCTTTCGGCTTGTGAAGCTGGCAAGATTTCTGCTGGATCATTATTATCCCGTTTACCAGAAACTCTGCTGGGGTCAGGGAACGCTGATGGCTGAGTATCCTGTCGAAGGCATGCCGGATGCCAAAACGGTTTCTCTTCTGGCTGCCCTGAACGAGCGGTCGGATGCCTTTTCCAGAGAATTCTACGGGTACTGAGCACTGCCGGCGTATGCCTTGCATTTGAATTTCCCCACACCAACAGAAAACCTGTATCGCATCTACTGAGAGATGGATACAGGTTCTTTTGTTTTAAGATGATTCCGTTTTCAGCCTTTGTAGTGACGATAGGTTTCCACCGCTTCCAGCAGTGCTTCCATGTTTTCCAGAGGAATATCGGCACCCAACTCCAGATTCAGCCCAAGACCGCCCTCAGGCAGATACAGAGCTTCCACACATTCTCTGACGTGTTCTTTCAGCTGCACAGGGGTGGCAAAGGGAAAGAGCTGTCTGTCCAGATCCAGAAATACCGGGATCTTTCCCTTGCAGACACGCACCAGATTGTCAAGTCCGTTGGCACGGATCTGGGGATTGACCATGTCCACGCCGCACTCCGCCAGATCGGGAATGATCTCATGGATACATCCGTCCGTATGCATATAGACAAGCGTGTCCGGTTTTGCCTGCTTGATCATGCCGTACAGCCGGGCATAACAAGGTTTCAGATACTTCCGCCAACGCACGGGACCGATAGCCAGAGCGTTCTGCATACCCAGATCATCCCCGAAAGAAGCAATTTCTCCGAGATGGGGCAGGATCACTTCCATCTGGGCGCAGTTGTAGGTCAGTACCTTGTCCACCAGAGTCTGAATCGCCTCATCTTCTTCGGCAAACATGGTCATAGCCAGCTCAAAACCGCACAGGTCGAGCAGGCGCAGGTACATAAAGCCATGGGGAAATCTTCCGCTCCGGTCATCGGGAATGTTCAGCGCATAAACATCCTCTTCGCTTTTCACGGGATGCCCGGTGACGATGGCTTCCATCCCTTCCTGAATATTGCTCCACACACATCCCCATTCATCTGTATGGGTTCCGGCATGGTAGGTAGGGGCATACTGAAACTGGTTGGGATTATACTGAAAGCCGCCGAAAAACTGGGGATACCGGTCGGCGATCTTTTGAAACGCTTCGCCGTATTTCAGCCACACGGCAGGCAGGGCAAACACGGATACCGGGATGGTTTCCGGAAACTCGTACCGTATCGCTTTTGCAAGCAGACTTGCCATAATTTCTCCACCTTTCTCCTTCTTTATCCGTCAGGCATCCTCATCCCAGAGTGATCTTTGCGGACTGTACAGTGGGGGTCACGGGACGTCCGGCACCGTCGTAGATGGGATTTTCCGTATGTTCTCTGTTGATACCCATAAACATGGAGCTTTCCATTCCATCAATGGTAATGGTGGTGCCTTCCAGTGTGATGATAGCATGAATGGGATCGTTGTACACTACTGTATTGGCCAGCAGAGAGATTTTCTGGCAGAGTTCCGCCGGATACTTGTCATGCGGGATCGACACCCAGTCATAGGAAGCGGAATTCAGGTCGAAATAACATACATTGTCCAGAATCCGAATGAAATCTCTGTGGTGGTGCCCGTTGATGCACATAAGCACACTGTGAGGCTTTTTCCGGTTGGCTTCGTTTATGATATCCAGAACCTCCTGTCGGTTCTGCACGCCGTCCGCACGTTCAAAGCTCTCGTGACTGATCAGGATACAGGAACCGGGAGCGGTATCAATGGTTTCTCTAAGCCACGCCAGCTGTTCCGGCGGCATAAAATCCCGGTACTTGCCGTGTTTGTAGTAGTTGCCCAGGTCATAGTGGATGTATTCCTCGTCCAGCTTATAGTAGTTGGGGTCACAGATAATGAAACGGTATCCCTCACAGTCGAAGAAATAATGACCGTCAGGCATATTGTACAGCTGCAGAGTTTCCGCGTACGAAGTGCTGTCGGAGTCATGGTTGCCCAGACAATGGTAGGAGGGGATCTCAAAATCGTTGTACCGTGCCAGATATTCTTTTATGTGGGACGGACCGTGGGAAAAATCTCCCGCATGGATGATGAAACTGCAGTTTTCCGCCTTGGCACGCTGCTGGATAAAGGTCATATCCTCATCCGTTCCGCCCATAAACACACCGGGATAATGGTGCAGGTCTGCAAATACTGAAAATTTCATAGGGTCACCTCGTCAATCCGTTTTTTTCTGTCCGTAGTATGCGTTCTTACCGTGCTTCCGGAGATAATGCTTATCCAGCAGTTCCTGCTGCATGGCACAGATGCCGGGTGAAAGGAGCATGGTACGGAAATTCATGGCGGCTACTTCCTCCATGACCACGGCGTTATGCACCGCTTCCATGGCGTTTTTTCCCCATGCGAAGGGACCGTGACTTTTCACCAACACCCCGGGAATCTGCATGGGATCGATCTGCCGTTCCCGGAAGGTCTCGATGATGACCCTCCCGGTTTCCTTTTCGTATGCTCCGGCGATCTCCTCCGGCGTCATGGCACGAGTACAGGGAATTTCACCATAGAAATAGTCTCCGTGTGTTGTACCGAGAGGAAGAATACCCACACCCGCCTGAGCAAAGGAGGTTGCCTGGGAACTGTGGGTATGGACGATGCCGCCCACTTCCGGAAAGGCGTTGTACAATTCCAGATGGGTGGGGGTATCGCTGGAGGGACTATACTTCCCTTCCGTTTTTCTGCCGGTGACAAGATCCACAACAACCATATCTTCCGGCTGCAGAACATCGTATTCCACACCGGAGGGCTTGATGACCATGAGTCCTGTTTCTCTGTCCACAGCAGACACGTTGCCCCATGTGAAGGTGACAAGACCGTATTTCGGCAGAAGGAGATTGGCTTCCCAGACCTGTTTTTTCAGTGCTTCCAACATCTTTATACCTCTTTCAGACCTTCGTAAGCCGCCAGTCCGGCTTTATAACGGGTCATGTATGCAGTATAGGCGTTCACACCTGCCGGATCCGGTTCCAGTCTGAGAATTTCGGTACGAGCAAAGATTTCGTCATTCAACCACTGACCAAGGGATTTTTCCGTGCCGCATCCCATATAGGACGCCAGCAGTGCCATCCCCCATGCGCCGCCCTCACCGGCTGTTGCGGCAGTGGATACGGGGCATTCCAAGGCATCTGCCAGAATCTGCTGTGCCACGCCCCTTGTCTTGAACAGCCCCCCGTGTGCCATGATATGTCCGGCGTGGATGTTTTCCTTTTCCGCCAGCAGATCCATCCCCAGCCGGATGGGTGCCAGAGAAGCATTCAGCTGGGCACGCATCATATTGGCCAGATTCAGCTTGCTTTCGGGGGTACGGAAGTACAGGGGGAATCCTTTTTCCACCCCGGCAACCGGTTCTGCGGCAAGGTAGTTATAAGCGATCACGCCCGCACAGTCGGCGTCTCCGGTCATTGCGTGGTTATACAGGATGCTGTACACATCGGAGATTTCCATGGGATGACCTGCAAGGACGGAGAATTCCATGAACATCTGTACCCATTCGTCCAGCTCGGAGCATCCGTTGTTGCTGTGCACCATAGCTACTGTGGTGCCGTCAGGGGTAGTGCAAACATCAATCTCCGGATACACCCCCTGCAGAGGCTTATCCAGCACCAGCATGGAGAACACGGAAGTCCCGGCAGACAGATTGCCCGTCCCCGGCAGAACAGAGTTGGTTGCCACCATGCCCGTTCCGGCATCCCCCTCGGGAGGACACATGGGCACACCCGGCTGCAGTGTTCCGGTGGGATCCAGGAATCTTGCACCTTCTGCAGTCAGCACCGCACCCTTTTCCCCGGCAGTACGGACGGTGGGCAGGATTTCGTATACATTCCACGGATACTCTTCGGTCAGGGCATCAAACTTTCCCAGCATAGCGGAATTGTAGTCCCCATTTTCTACCGGGAACATACCGGATGCCTCCCCAAGCCCCGTTTCGTGTCTGCCGGTCAGCAGGAAATGGATATGGGTTGCCAAAGTGGTCAGGCGGGCAATACGGGATACGTGTTCTTCTCCGTTCAGGATCGCCTGATACAGGTGGGCAATGCTCCATCTCTGGGGTACGTTGAAGTTGAAAAGCGCGGTGAGCTCAGCGGCGGATTGAGCCGTGATGGTGTTCTGCCATGTGCGGAAGGGGGCGAGCAGATTCCAGTCCTTGTCAAAGGCCAGATAGCC
>JAFZET010000349.1 GCA_017560565.1 Clostridia bacterium
CCGCCCTCGGGAGAGATTACCAGAAACCCCACAGGAGTCACCGTCACGCCGGTACCGCCGCCGCCGCCGAAATTGTTGTAAACCGGCTTGCCGTTGGAGATGGGCGCATCCTTTTTCAGATAATCCACACCGCCGGAAGCATAGGCAACGGAAATCTTGGAAATCGGAATAATGGTGGTACCGTTTGCAGTTGTAATGGGATCGCCGACGATGGTGTTGGCATCCAGCATGGTACGGATGCTGTCCAGAGAAGTCTTGTTCATGTCATTGAGCTTGCTTGTTTCTGCCATATCAGAATCCTCCGTAAATAAATCGAACTTTCATGGTTCGGAACTCATTCAATGATTTCGGATCAGTGCTTTTACACAGCCGAAGGCAATGCCGAAAACGGCTCTCAGAATCTGTCCCACACGGATCTGCAGGTAAAGATCCCCCTCCACATGGGTTTTCTCCCGCAGAAAATCCACCCGTACGGCTACCGTTCCCGGTTTCGGCAGAACAAATCTGGTTTTGTTGTCCAGAAATTCCAGAAGATATGCCATGGACTGGGAAAGAACCGCAAAATTCTTAGCCGCATCCGCAGCCTCCCTGCCGCCCGCTGTTACATCGAGACGATAGATCCGGCACTTGAAGCCGCCGAACAGTTTCGGAAGCCCGTCCAGAACACAGCTGACAATATCCAGTATGGCAGCCAGCTTGTTTTCATTTTTGTTGGCGGCGGCAGTGGTTTTCTCCAGCTCTGCGGCTTTTTCGCTTGCTTCGTGTTTCTTCTGTTTTTTCTGTTCCTTGCGGGCAGAGCTTTCCAGCTTCTTCTGCTTTTTTTTCAGCCGGGCAGCCTGTTCCCGTCGAAGCCGTTTTTGATGCTTTCGATACGTAAAATCCCGCAGGTTCACCGGCTTCTTTTTCTTCGGTATCCGGAAGAGTACCAGCGGTCCGATTCCGGCAAGGACAGTAAACTCCTCTTCCAGCCGGATCCGTACCCGCAGAGGAATGGCACCAAGAAGAACGCAGAAAAGTACGATCCCAAGCAGGATTTTCAGAAAGACCATGGTACACCTCCT
Source organism: Clostridia bacterium (assembly GCA_017560565.1). Classification (GTDB taxonomy): domain Bacteria; phylum Bacillota; class Clostridia; order Oscillospirales; family CAG-272; genus UMGS1696. The sequence goes on from JAFZET010000349.1 coordinate 1,062, forward strand.
CTACGCACAGAATAAAACAGGAGCCGTCAACTGTTTTCTGCAGAACTTTCAGCCGGCTGGGGTTCATCGTCGGGAGTATCGGCGGATGAACTTTCCAGAAAGGACGTATCCGGTGCGATATCCACCTTTTCGCCGTTTTCTCCCCGTACCTGCACAGACGGCAGTTCTCTGAGAGAGCTGAGTCCGAAGACTCTGAGAAAATCTTCCGTGGTTCTGTACAGGGTAGGACGACCGGGGGCATCCAGCTTTCCGCAGGCTTCGATCAGATTCTTTTCCACCAGCGCATTGACGGCATAGGAGGAATCCACCCCGCGTACCGTATCCACAAATGTACGGGTGGCGGGCTGATTATAGGCGATCACCGCCAGCACTTCCAAAAGGGACTGGGAGAGATTCCCGTTTCTGCGGATACCCAGAGCCGTTTTGATGTAGTCCCCATAAGCTTCTCTGGTGCAGAGCTGACAGCTGTCGGGGAATGTGACCAGCAGAATACCACGGGGAAGACTGTCACAGCTGTTATAGATCGGTTTCCATTTATCAATGATTTCTTTTGTGGCGGATACCGAAAGGGAAAGGGTTTCCGCCAGTTTTTCATAAGTCAGCGGATGACCTGCCGCAAAGAGACAGGCCTCCAGGATTGCAAAATTTTCCTCAAGGGAGATAACATCCCCCTCACGCAGAGCTTCTTCCATTCTGTTTCCTTTGTCTAAAAATGTTGCTTATGCGTATTCTTCCAGAGCAGCCAGCTGTTCCTTGTCGGGCAGCTTCAGAAGTATCACGGGCACATGACAGCGCAGCTGCAGAACGCCGCTGTCACCCGTCTCCCATTCCTCTTCAGGCAGACCTACTGTCTGTGTCTTCATCAGTTCCAGCAGAGAAAGAAATTTGGCAATGATTTCGGAACGGGATCCGGAGTCCGTAAAATAGTCATCCAGATACACGGGTGTTCCGGTCTGCAGCTTGTCCAGCAGCTGGATCATCACACCCTGTACTGCCACATGGGTCTGGTGTACAATGGGTTCCAGAACCGCCTGACGGTTTTCCGGTGTAACTTTTGCCTCCGTCATGGCATGGATCAGCGCCGCCTGAAGCAGAGCAATGCTGTGATCTGCCACAAAGGTGCGGTCCGGAGCAATGTCATCCTGTTCCTTGATCATTCGGGTACCGTATTGACCGAAGAGATCGGAAAGCTCGGATGCCGCCAGCTTGGCTTTCTGGTATTCCAGCACCGTATCCCGTAGGGCATCCCGGGGGTCTTCGTCCGTTTCCGGATTCCGGGGCAGGAGCATACGGCTTTTGATCAGCATCAGTTCGCTTGCCATATAAAGAAAGTCCGATGCCACTTCCAGTCCCATATCCAGATTGGCACGGATATAGGTCATATACTGTTCGCACAGCAGAGAAATGGGGATATCGTTGATGTCGATTTTATGTTTCTGGATCAGGGTCAGGAGCAGATCCAGAGGACCCTCGAACAGATCCAGTTTGTATTGAATGTTTTCCATATCGTTGTCAGAGCAGGGGCAGCAGATCCACCAGCCAGAAGATCCCGTTTGCCAGCAGATTCACCAGAAAACGGAGCGGTTTATTCAGCAGACCGACATACAGACAGATCATCAGCCCCAGCTGGATATACCGTTCATACTGCATGATCCCGAAATAATACTTCGGCGGCAGGAAGGTCAGAAAGATTCTGGAACCGTCCAGCGGCGGCACGGGCAGCAGATTGAACACAGCCAGAGAGATGTTCAGACTGTAGAAATACTGCAGCAGCGTCAGCGTGGACAGCTGCAGATTGTACCCGAAGCCTGTCCCGGGATGTGCGGAAAAAACAGTCAGAAAAATCCGGAACAGCAGGACACCCAGTGTTCCCATGAGGATATTGGACACAGGTCCGGCAAGAGCGGTCAATGCCATATCCCTGCGTGGCTTTTTGAAATACCGGCTGTTGATGGGGACAGGTCTTGCCCAGCCGAAATGGAAAAAGATCATGCAAAGGGTTCCCACAGGATCCAGATGCTTCAGCGGGTTCAGCGTCAGCCGCCCCAGATTCCGGGCAGTGGGATCCCCCAGCTTCATAGCCATCCAGCCATGGGCAACTTCATGCACCGTCAGTGCCAGAAGGATACAGGGCAGGGTGTACAGTATGTCTCGCAGAGACTGCAGGATAGCGGACAAAAGTAAGCCTCCTTATGGGATTCAGTCTTCCAGTGCCAGCAAGTCTTCGTAGGTTTCCCGGCGGACGGCAACGGAGGACTGTCCGTTTTCAATAAAAATTACCGGCGGACGGGGGATCCGGTTATAATTGGATGCCATGGAGTGATTGTATGCACCGGTCACAAGCACTGCCAGATGGGTGCCTCTTTCCGGTCTGGCAATACGGATGCCTTCTGCCAGCAGATCCCCGCTTTCACAGCAACGGCCAGCCAGAGTACATTCAAAATCCGCAGGAGCATCGGCACGGTCAGCGTTCACGATGGTGTAGCGGGAACCGTACAGGGTATACCGGGGATTGTCGGGCATACCGCCGTCCACGGAAACATAGCTCCGGAATCCGGTGACGGTTTTAACAGTACCGACAGTGTATACAGTAGCCCCGGCGGCTGCCACAATGCTTCTGCCGGGTTCCATCATGATGGCAGGCTTGGGTAGATTCAGTTCGGCACAGATGGCGTCAAATTCTTCCCCCAGTGCACGGATGTTGGCTTCATAATCGATTTCGGGATCCTCTTCCGTGTAGCGTACCCCAAAGCCGCCGCCGATATTGAGGATCTTTGCCATAAAGCCGTATTCACTGCGGACACGGGCGACAAAGGCCAGCATGATTTCCGCCGCTTCCCGGAAAGGCGCAATGTCGAAAATCTGGGAACCCACATGACAGTGGAAACCGTCCAGCACAATATTTTCCGCCGCCAGAGCAGCTTTCACAAATTCCATAGCCTGTCCGGTCTGGATAGCCATGCCGAATTTGGAGTCCACATTGCCGGTGATGATCTTCTGGTGTGTATGAGGGTCGATACCGGGCGTGATCCGCAGCAGAACGGTTGCGTTTTTCCCAAGATTGCCTGCAATGGCATTCAGGGCATGCAGTTCATCCAGTCCATCCACAACGATGTGTCCAACACCCAGCTCCAGAGCATAGGTCAGATCCGCATCGGTCTTGTTGTTCCCGTGGAAGAAAACCTTTTCCATGGGGAAACCGGCGGCATGGGCGGTGTGCAGTTCTCCGGGAGAAACGCAGTCCGCCATCAGCCCTTCTTCGGCAATGATGCTGTACAGCTTTTTGATGCACAGAGCTTTGCCGGCATAAATGGGCGTGGAAGCACCGCCGAAATACGTTTCAAAATTCTTTTTGTACATCCGGCACATGGCGCGTACAGCGTCAATGTCCAGATAATAGGCAGGGGTGCCATAGGTATCGGAAAGAACCGCAGAGTCCAGTCCGCCGATGGTCAGATGTCCCTGATCGTTAACATCAAATGAAGGATGCAGCAGCATAAGTTTTCAGTCTGCCAAAGCGGCAGATCCTTTCAGATATAGTATTGTCAGTTCAGAACCGCTTCGGTAATGGCTTTCCAGAGATTCTCTCTGCCTTCTCCATCCTTGGCAGAATAGAGAACATAGGGAACCTCCGGCATATTTTCCTTCATGAAATCCATAAAGGCATTCCGCTCCGTTCGGTTCAGCTTGTCGCACTTGGTGCCCACCACAATAAAGTTGCACTGTGCTTCTGTCAGGTATTCCAGCATATCCCAGTCGTCTTCCGTAGGACCGATCCGGCTGTCGATCAGCTGACATACCAGACGGACGGAGTCAAAATTGGGATTATTCGTGAAATATCCGTCAGTCAGAGAAGACCATTTTTTCTGATCTTCCTTGGTACGCTTGGCGTAGCCGTATCCCGGCAGGTCAACAAGATACAGCTTTTTATCAATGTCATAGAAGTTCACCGTAATGGTCTTCCCCGGTTCACCGCTGACACGGGCAAGATTCTTCCGGTTCAGCAGGGAGTTGATGAGAGAGCTTTTGCCCACATTGGAGCGGCCTGAAAAGGCGATCTGCGGCAGACGGTCGGCGGGAAACTGCTTCGGCAGTCCGGCGGACATCACAAGGGCAGCATTGTTCAGATTCCACTTCATAGTATAGCCCCTTTTATTTGTATTTTTTCGATAGTTCCATAATGATAGCAAATGGCAGATACAGCAGCATTGCGAGACAACCGAGCGATCCAAGAGGGGATTTTTGATTTTTGTTTGCCATGACAGAACCTCTTAGTATTTCTCAATCTGAATATTATAATGCAGTGTAGGTAGGTTCGCCGGTACCGGTCACAACAGCAGGCGCCATTTCTTCCGGCTTCTGTACATCACTGTTGGGCAGCGGCAAAGCAGAGGGTTTCACCAGCGCAATATCCAGTACCTCGTCCACACGGGAAACCGGCGTGAAGAGGACTTCTTCTCTGACAACCGGATCGATCTCTTCCAGATCCTTCACGTTGTCCTTGGGAATCAGAATGTGGCGGATGCCTGCGGTATAGGCAGCAGTGGATTTTTCTCTCAGTCCGCCGATGGGAATCACACGCCCGGTCAGGGTAATCTCCCCGGTCATGGCAATGTCTCCTCTGACGGGAATACCGGACAGGGCACTGACAAGGGAAGTGGTCAGGGTCACACCGGCACTGGGTCCATCCTTGGGGACTGCACCTTCCGGTACGTGGATATGTATGTCAAGGGTCTTGTAGAAATCTTCGGCAATACCCAGTTCTTTGGCATGGGAGCGGATGTAGCTGACGGCAATATGGGCGGATTCCTTCATCACATCCCCCAGCGTACCGGTCAGCTCGATCTTGCCGGTACCGGGCATGGGCAGGGCTTCCACCTTCAGCAGATCACCGCCCACTTCCGTATAGGCAAGCCCGTTGGTCACGCCCACTTCCGCCTTGCCGGAGATTCCTTCGTCGATAAACTTCCGTCCGCCCAGCAGGAGTTTCAGGGTTTCTTTATTGACTAAAACAGACTTCAGTTCTTCTTCCACGATCTTCTTGGCAGCCTTACGGCAGAGAGAAGCCAGTTCTCTTTCCAGGGTACGGACACCGGATTCTCTGGTGTAACCCTGGATCAGCTCTTCGATGGCGTCATCGGTGATCTTCAGCATCCGCTTGTTAAGCCCGTGACGCTTGAGCTGCTTGGGAATCAGGTGATTCTTGGCAATGGACAGCTTTTCAGAGGGAGTGTAGGTGTTCAGCTCAATGATTTCCATACGGTCGATCAGCGGACGGGGAATGGTGTCCAGCGTGTTGGCCGTGGCAATGAAGAAGCATTCGGAAAGATCCACAGGCATTTCAATGAAATGATCCCGGAAGCCCTTGTTCTGTTCTGCATCCAGCACTTCCAGCAGGGCGGAGGAGGGATCACCGTGGGCATCGGAGCACATCTTGTCCACTTCGTCCAGCAGCATCAGGGGATTCATGGAACCGCACTGGGTCAGTGCCGTGATGATTCTGCCGGGCATGGATGCCACATAGGTCTTTCTGTGACCGCGGATATCGGATTCGTCCCGCACACCGCCCAGAGAAACTCTGACATACTTCCGCTTCATGGCACG
>JAFZET010000350.1 GCA_017560565.1 Clostridia bacterium
CGTTCCAGTCGAAGGAGGAGTTCATCAGCGCCTCGGCGAAGTCGCCGTTGGGATAGAAGTCGGTCCACTGTCTCTGTCCCTGGAAACCGGCGGCGATGGCGTTGTGACCAACCATTTCTTCTTCGCAGCCTTCCGGCAGGTTGGGATTGCCGTTCATCAGATCCTTGATGATAACCATCATCTTCACAACGAATTCCCACTGTGCATCCTTTTCTTCGCGGGTCTTCTGCATATCTTCGGGGTTCTTGTCGAAGCCTTCGATGGCATTTGCCTTTACCCATGCCATGGCCTTTTCAAATTCGGCGTGGTCATAGATCTCTTCGGTCATGCGGCGGATCAGTTCCACTTCGTCCACGGATTCCACACGCATACCCAGATATTCTTCAATGAAGCGGGAATCGATGATGGAACCGCCGATACCCATGCAGATGGAACCGATCTGCAGATAGCTCTTGCCTCTCATGGTGGCAGCGGCCACGGCAGCACGGGCAAAACGCAGGATCTTTTCCTGTACGTCAGCGGGCATATCGGTTACTTCGTCCAGATTCTGTACGTCGTGACCGTAGATGCCGAAGGCGGGCAGACCCTTCTGTGCGTGGGTGGCAAGTACGGATGCCAGATATACCGCACCGGGTCTTTCCGTGCCGTTGAAGCCCCATACAGCCTTGATGGTATTGGGGTCGGTGTCCATGGTTTCGGAGCCGTAGCACCAGCAGGGGGTAACGGTCAGGGTGATGTCCACGCCGGCTTTTCTGAACTTGTCGGCACAGGCGGCGGCTTCACCTACACGACCGATGGTGGTGTCGGCGATGATTACTTCCACGGGTTCGCCGTTGGAATACTTCAGGTTTTCGGTCAGCAGCTTCTGGGCAGCCTTGGCCATAGCCATGGTCTGGTCTTCCAGAGATTCACGAACCTTCAGGGGACCGCGTCTGCCGTCGATGGTGGGACGGATACCGATTACGGGATAACCGCCGATCAGTCTGGATTCTGCCATAACTTAATATCCTTTCTATATGAGCGAAAAATTATTTTCGGGGGGCGGGTGAAAAACATACCCGATTGTCCATAGTATATCATGCCTACGGAAAAAATGCAATGCGATTTTGTAAAATTCATGGAAGTACCGGTGCTTTTTTCTTTGCGGGAATGTTTACAAAAGGGCGTGGAATCCGGCGCATCTGCGTGGTATAATATTCCCGTGAAATAGCGGAATCCGCTGAACAGAAAGGAAGTATATCTTGAAAACGGAAAAAATGCGGCTGACCTATCTCCCCTTTACGGCACTGCTTCTTCTGCTGCTGACGGTGCTCGGGCGGGGGATGGGATACATATACAGTACCATGGCAACTGATATTGCCTACAGCGATCTGGTTGTGGAAATCATGGGCATTCTGGTGGAAGCCCTGACCATCCTGCGTACAGTCGGCGGGTACTGCGCCATACTCTATGCCATGTACCGATGGGAAAAGAGGGACACACACTACCGGTGCGGCTGGGCAGTGATGCTGACGGTACTGATCTGTGATGCAGTGGACTGCCTGTCACGGTATCTGGTGGACAAGCTTACCTCCAGTATCACGGATCTGGAAATCATGGCGGTGCTGTGGCTGACGCTGCAGTTCTGCTACAGTACGATCCTGGTGCTGGTCTGCTGGTGCACCGGTATGTTCCTGTTCCATCCTGCCGCTGGAAAAGAACCTGCAGGGCTGGAAAAAGCTGTGACGGTTTCGGTGTTCTGTCTGCTGGGAACCCGGCTGGCGCTGGAAGCATTCTATATTATTGACTTTTATGTTACCTATACCAACCCTACGGGTACGGAGATCGCTTCCATGATCGGACAGGTTTTGTATACCATCATCCTTTACGGATGTGCGGCATGGGGGATCGGCATGGGCGGCGGTGTCTGGCTGAAGCATCTTTACGGAAAAAGACCTCAGCCGGTACTGCCGGATGCAGCGGAATTCCCGGAAGAAATGGCATAAACCCACGGATTGTACGGTATACCCCTTGCATTTGCCGGAAAACTGTGCTATAATAAATTCTTAGAATCCATAACGATCAGATATATTCGGAGGAATCCCATGAAATTATCGCATACACTGACGGCTCTGTTTGCCGCCTGCGCCATGCTGCTCCCCCTGACCGGCTGCAGCAATCCCCAGTACTACCGGTACGACTATGAACTGAGCGAATACATGCATCTGGCAGAATATAAGAATCTTCCTGTGCTTCTGGAGAAGGATGAGGTTACGGAAGAGGAACTGCAGCAGGAGATCCTGTCTACTATCATGTATTTTGCCCAGGCCAAGGAAGTAGACAGAGCTTCTGCAAAGGGAGATACGGTAAAGTTCTCCAGCACCGTAACACTGGATGGGGAAGAAATGCCTGCTTACGGGGAAGATGATGGCTCCATTACCCTTGGTTTTGCGGCTTACGGCGAGGATGTGGACAAGGCTCTGACCGGCGTAAAGGCGGGGGACACCGTAAAAGCCTCCCGGAAGGTAGATGCCAATCATTCCGATGCAGATCTGGCAGGCAAGACCCTGCAGTATACATTCCAGGTAACTGCGGTCTGCGAAATGGAACAGCAGGAATACAACGATACATTTGTCAAGGCATATCTGGGCTTTGACACGGTGGCAGAATACGAAAAGGCTCTCAGACAGGCTATGGAAGAATCCGTTGCGGAAACACAGCTTTCCAGCAAGGTGGTACAGACCTGGGCTGTAGTGGTGGAAAACACGGAGATCCTGCAGTATCCCGAAAAGGAAATGAAGCAGATCACCGGTCAGCTGCTGGCAGAAGTGGAAGCGTATACTGCGGCTGTAGGCATCAAAATGGACGACTATACCCAGATCCGCTATGGTATGACGGAAGAAGAATTCCGTGCCAACGCCGATGAACTGGCCAAGGAACAGATGAAGCAGGATATGATCGTCTACGCCATTGCCCGTGCGGAAGATTTGAAGATCACAGACGAGCTGTATGACCAGTATGCGCAGATGTACATGACCCAGATGGGCTTTAATACGGTAGAAGAACTGGAATCCCGTTACACAAAAGAAGCGATCTGTGAAGGCATTCTGGGAGACCTGGCCAAGGAATGTGTGGCAAACTATGCCGCTGTGACCTACAGCGAATGAGGGAATAAGAACAGCGTCCTTTTTTTCCGAAAACAGAAAACGGTTCCCGCCCGGCTTTGATTTGCCATGGGTGCGGAACCGCTTTTTTATTTTTATGGATAGGGGATGTGCCGATTCAGAGAGTGATCTGTTCCATTTCCGGATCCTTCCGGGATTCCTGATGCATCCCGGGGGTATAGATCGGGAGGGTGAACCCGGATATGTCTGCGGATTCCGTGAAGGACAGGGTGCAGAGAGGGTCAAACAGGGCACCGCAGCGAAGCAGGGAACGGATTTCCCCGGCGGTTTCGGTTATGGTTATGATGACGGGGTGGGCGGCAGAGACAATGGACAGGGGCGTCTGCCCGTCCAGAAGCACATCCGGGCGCAGGAGCAGATTCTCCGGACGGTTGCAGTATTCCCGGTTCATCAAAAGGATCTGGGGGGAGGTGTCGCATACATACCGGCGCAGCTGCAGCAGGGTGAACTTGGAACCTTCCACGGTCATGTCGCTTTCACCGTCGGCGTATACGGTCAGAAGCGGCGAAAGACCGAACCCAGAGGCGGACTGTTCCAGATAGGCAGACAGAGACTGGGCGGTGCCTTCCCGTTCCGCAGCACCCCGTACCAGGACAATAAACCGGGTAATATGCCGGTGGAGCATCAGAGCCAGCATCCCCCGGGCTGCCAGGAATATGGGATCTGTTCTGCCGCAGACAACGGAAAAACGGTGTGCCGCCAGGGCATCCTCCAGAGAGGAGCGGGCAGCAATGCCGGTCATGCCGTACAGGTGCATGGACTGGGAAAAGGCAGCTTCATCCGGTGTGCCGTTCCCTCTGCCCCATACAGTGTCCGTCATACGCAGCTGGTTTTCCCCGGGAAGGGAATATGGCTCTCCCATGTAATTCCCCGGCTGAAACAGGGTCAGCAGGGCACCTGCGGCCTCCGCCGGATCCGCACTGCGTGGTCTTCTCATGACGTTCCTCCGATTGATTGTTTTTTGTATCTGCTGTCTGCAGGATACTGCATACGCTTTTTCATACAGTCAGTATACCACAAAAATTTCCGTTTGTCCACAGATATTTTCAATATGTCAGTATGTCTGCCATCTCTTCCGGGATGCCGAGATCCCACAGGAGGCGTCCCAGCACGTATTTGTCCCGGATGTTGGCTGCCGCCAGAAAGGCATTCTTCATATCTGCAGCGGTGAGACCGATTTCCGTGCCGCTTGCTGGATGTCCGATGGAGACAAAGAATCTGTACAGCTCAGCGGCAGAGGGCAGGGCAGCGGTGATCTGCAGGATCCCGTCCCAGTTTTGGAGAATTTTTTCCAGCCGCAGCGTATGCCTGGCAGGGTCGTATTTCCCTTCTTTTTTCTCCCCGGCGATCATGGCTTCAGCACCGTGTCCCAGCAGGGTGCGAAGATCTTTTTCCCAGTTCTCCATGGAGAAGCGGCTGACATACGCCAGTGCCTTTTCTCTGTCGGGCGTGATTTCTGCCAGCTTTTCGTAGGCTTCCACTGTAATCAGCGTGGCAATACCGCACTGGATGCCGTGTAGGTCTGCGGGGGTACCGAATTCCAGGGCACGCATATCCAGAATGTGGGAGATATAGTGCTCCATACCGGAGGCGGGACGGGAAATACCGGCGTAGTTCATCGCCAGTCCCGACATGACAAGCCCTTCGGTCAGGCGGCACACAGCAGTTTTGTCTCCGGCAACGGCAGCAGTACCGTTTTCCACGCAGACAGCCAGAGAACGTTTCACGATCTCTGCTACGGTGGGGCAGTAGTATTCCCCCAGCAGGAGGGCGGCGATCTGCCATTCCACCAGAGATACATACTTGGCGGCCATGTCACCGATCCCGGAACGGATCATGTGTACCGGTGCGGCAGCCAGAATATCTGCGTCCCCAATGACTGCATCGGGGCACTTGGAGTTCAGGGATACCTTCAGTCCTTCCCGTTCCATGGAAGAAGAAGCGGAGGCAAATCCGTCCATGGAGGGGGCAGGGGACACATAGATATCCGGGCATTTTCTGGCGGCGGCGAGAATTTTCCCTGTGTCGTTGATAACACCGCCGCCCACAGCGATCACTGTATCGCATCCGGCATCGCAGAACATGACCGCTTCTCCTACGATCCGTTCATCCGGGGCGGGTTTGGTACGGTTTATGATGTGCAGAGTGTATCCGATACCCGCTTCTTTCAGCAGGGCGCAGACTTTCTCTCCTGCGGCGATAAAGGTTTCTCTGTCACAAAGAACAAAAGGGTGGGTACCGCCGTACTTCCGTACCATTTCCGGCAGTCCTGTAAGGGCATTTTCGCCGATGATGCAGTCTTTCAGCAGACCGGAGTGCCGTTTCCCGCAGTCACAGGCAAAGCCATCGTTTTTCATGAGCCAGTCAAGGGTGTATTCCATATCAGCCTCCGATGCTTTCCCGCAGTTTGGTAATGTTGGCGGCGATATCTTCCCCGCAGAATACGCTGGAGGAACCGGCTACATAGATATTGGCACCGGCTTCGTACATTTTTTCCGCATTGACAAAGCTCACGTTTCCGTCCACTTCGATTTCCACGTGTCCGTATCCCCGGCTGTCCAGATAGTTCCGGCAGTCGGTGATCTTCTGCAGGGTCTGCGGGATCAGCTTCTGTCCCGCAAATCCGGGATTTACTGTCATCAGCAGAACGGCGTCAATATCATCCAGAATATAATCCAGTACGGACAGAGGGGTGGCGGGATTCAGGGCAGCCATGGGTTTTGCGCCGCAGTCCCGGATCTTTGCCAGTGCTCTCTGCAGGTGATCGGTGGCTTCTGCATGGACGGATACATATTCGCCGGGACGGGGGGCAAACCAGTCGATCTTCCATTCCGGTTCGGTGATCATCAGGTGAATGTCCAGGGGGATGGAGGTCATTTCCCGCAGGCGGCGGCAGAAGTCCGTTCCCAGTGTATAGTTTTTCACAAATACCCCGTCCATCACATCGATGTGCAGGTATTCGATTTTTTCGTTTTCAAAGGTGCGCAGCAGCTCCGCAAAGGTGCGGTAGTCGGCACACATCATGGAAGGTGCGATCTGTTGTTTCAGCATGGTTTTCTCCGTTCTGCAGCAGACACATTTCTGTTTCCGCTGCACAGTATTCCTGCTTCCATTATAACACAGCCCATGCGCCAATGCAAGAATCCCGGAAAAGTTCTGCTTGCGAAGTTTGGAAAAATGTGGTATACTATAGGGGCATTTTATCAGAGATTCGGAGTATAATGATGGAAAAAAAGACAAGTCTGAAGGGAATTGTTTTTCTGGTGGTCACTGCGGTGGTATGGGGTTTTGCTTTCGTGGCGCAGACCGCCGGATCGGAATATGTGGGGACCTTTCTGTTCAACGGGATCCGGTTTCTTTTGGGGGCGGCGTCCCTTGTGCCGGTGATCGCCCTGTTTGAAAAGGGAGCGGGCGATCCGAAAATCATGAGAACCACCATCATTGCCGGGCTGGTATGCGGTGTGGTCATGTTCTCCGCCTCCACCCTGCAGCAGTACGGTGTGGAGCTGTACAACAAGGCAGGGTATCCCGATGGTTCCGGCAGAGCTGGGTTTCTCACTGCGCTGTATATGGTGATTGTGCCGCTGATCGGACTGTTCATGAAAAAGCGTCCGGGACTTTTCACCTGGGGCGGGATCGTGCTTGCCACAGCGGGACTGTTTCTGATTTCCGTATCCGAGGGGTTTTCCATTTCTCCGGAGGATCTGGTGGTGATCCTGTGTGCGGTGCTCTTTGCGGTGCATATTGTGGTCATCGACCGGTTCGGGGATGCCATGTATTCCATCCGGTTTTCCATGATCCAGTTTATTGTCTGCGGTCTTCTCAGCTTCGCCGGATGGGGGATTACCCTTGCCGCAGGGGCACAGCCGGAGACGCTTGCGGACATCCGTGCGGCGCTGCTGCCCATCCTGTACGGGGGGCTGATGTCCGTGGGTGTGGCGTACACCTGTCAGGTGCTGGGGCAGAAGAATGCCGAGCCTGCCTTTGCGTCCATTATCCTGTCCACTGAATCCATGTTTTCCGCCATCGGCGGCGCACTGATCCTGGGGGAACGGATGACGGGGCGGGGGTATCTCGGCTGCGGTCTGATCTTCGCCGGGATTCTGCTGACACAGGTGAGAGGAAAAAAGAATGTATAAAGCGTAAAAACGTAAAAGCAGTCTGTTCAGTGTGCAGACTGCTTTTTGCATATTTGCGTATACAGAATTTTCAGCCGATGTTGGTGTAGGTTTCGATCAGCTTGGCCAGTTCCGATTCCGCTTTGGTTTCCTTGGAGGCTACGGCAGAGGCGTAGTTCTGGTTTTTGCCGATCACATCACGCATGATGGTACCCACGGAACCGATGCTGTAGTTGTACACATAACCGAAGTCGGTCATGGAGGTGTCGTGGATCAGCTCGATCATCTGGGCGGAAATGTCGTCACGGGCGTACTGCCGTTTCAGTGCCACTTCATAGTAAGCGGGCATTACCGTACGGTAGGTTTCGGCACACAGGGCTTCCAGCGCAGCGCAGGAGGCTTCCACATTGCCGCAGGTCTGGGGAATGAAGTACAGGGAGGCGGTGTCGTGTACCAGAGAAATGTAGTTCTTCTGGGTTTCGTCATACTTGGGATAGGGGATCAGACCGTAGCCGCTTTCCATGTCCCGCAGACTTTCACAGATCTTGAACCAGTGGGGCATAAACAGAATGGTGTCGGAGGAGAAATGTTCCACATATACCGTCCCGTTGAAGGCACCGCCAGCGTCCTTTTCGATGAACAGACCGTTACCGGAATTCCAGTACAGATTCTGCAGCTTGTCGATGATGTTGTAGTTCAGCTCATCCTGCAGGGTCAGGTAGGGCATACCGTTTTCGTCTCTGGCGGATACCCGGAACCCGGCGCAGTAGGCGAAATAGTCGCAGTGGGAAACGGTGGTGGTGTCGATGCCGAAGATATCGCCGTACCCCATGGTGCCGTCACCGTTGGTGTCCTGATAACCGGTTTCGCCCATTTCTTTCAGTTGATCGATGGTCCACTTGCCTTCCAGTACCAGCTGATACAGATCGTTGTAGTCGCCGAATACATCGTTATAGAGTTTCTGATTGAAGAAGGTTGCCGCCGTAACCCGCAGGGCGTTGAGACAGATGTCACCCATCAGATAAAACCGCTTCTGGTCGCCGATCTGGAGCACATCCATGTAGTCACTGTTCCACCAGGGCTGGCTGAGATCCAGATAAGGTGCACTTTGCAGATCCATCACCAGATTTTCCAGACACAGTGCCACGGCGGAGAATTGGTTCCATGACACAAGACTAAAATCATCGGAACCGGCAATGATAGAAGCCTTGGCGTCAGCCGGGAAGGCATCTGCCGTACCGGTACCCATGGGCAGGAATTCGATTTTGAGGTTCAGCCGTTCCTCCACGCCGGTGTTCCGGTTGTATACTGCATCGGAAACCGGTTCACCGGACAGCTCTTCTGCATAGACTTCAATGATGTCCGCTTCACAGCCCCGGTACAGGATGGGCATGGACAGACCGCCGAAATCCAGATCCTCCGGCAGGGTGTCTTTGGTCTGGGCACGGGTGGTTTCTGTTTCGGTTTCTATAGCCACAATTTCCTGTGCCGCTGTATCTGTCGTGGTTTCTGCCGTAGTTCCGGCACCGCAGCCGGTCAGAAGCAGCGCAGCCAGAAGCAGGGTCATCATCCGCTTGGTCGATGTACGCATGATTTTGTCTCCTTTTCCTTTCTTTGCAGGACTTCAAACTGGTTTCAGTATAGCACAAAGGTACAGAAATTACAAGAGAATTTGGGAAAAACTGCCTTGACACCGCTCCGCTGCGGGGGTATAATGAAAACAGCTGAATACATCACCGCAGGAGGTTTACTATGTCTCATCCTACCTATAAACACGTTGTCGTCATCGGGATCGACGGAGCGGGTGCGTTCATCCGGGAAGCGGATACCCCCCATTTCGACCGGATTTTCGCAGCAGGTGCCGTAACTTACGATGCGCTGGCGTCCAATCCCACCATCAGTGCGGAATGCTGGGGATCCATGCTTCTGGGCGTGGGACCGGAGGTGCACGGACTGACCAACGGGATCGTTTCTTCTACTCCCTATCCTGTCGATTCCCCGTTCCCGTCCCTGTTCCGCCGGATCCGTGAAGTGATGCCCGATGCGGAGCTTGGATCTTACTGCGACTGGAACCCCATCACCTTTGGAATCGTGGAAAATAATCAGAATGTATCCACCGCCACCGCCCGTGACAGCGAACTGACTCCCATGATCTGCGATTATATCCGGGAAAAGAAGCCCACATTCCTGTTCTGCCACATGGACAGCGTGGACGGTGCGGGGCATGGTCACGGTTACGGTTCCGAAAAACATCTCCAGCGGATCCACGAGGTGGATGAACTGGTGAATGATGTGTATACGGCAGTCTGTGATGCCGGTATGCTGGAAGAAACCCTGTTCATTGTTATCGCTGACCATGGCGGCACGTCTTTCAACGGAACCGGTGCAGGGCATGGCGGCTGGACGGATGGTGAAAAGTGGGTAACATTCGGCGCATCCGGGAAGACTGTGCAGACAGCGTATCTGGAAGCCATGAACATCCGGGATCTGGCGGCCATCGTGCTGTACGCCTTCGGGATTGATACACCGGCATTTGACGAAAAGGGCTGGACGGCACAGATTCCGGCAGGGCTGTTTGCGGACGAAGAGATTCCTGCGTACAGAGATATTTCTCACCTGACAGGCGCCGCCCCCAGAATCTCCAAGGTTCCTCACACATCTGAGCTGATCTGAATTCCATAACAAAGGCTTGCTGACAGGTTGAATCCCTATCGGCAAGCCTTTTCTGTTTCTTGTCTCTTACTTTTTACATTTTACTTCCACAAACACGCCTTCGCCGCAGTCCAGCGTGATCTGCACAAAGCCGTCCGCATCAGTGGTCAGCGGGGTCCGGACGCCTTTCTGCCACAGTACAGCTTCACAGCCATCTGCCAGACGGAACGAGGCAGCAGCCGGCAGGGCATCTTCACCCGGATCGGTCAGGTTCACGGCGGTGAATGCGTATCCGTCACCCTCTTCGGCGGCAAAAGCACCGATCAGGAGAGGGGTATCCGAGCGGATTTCTTCCAGTACGGCAAAATCACGGTACTGACCCGCAAACTGCGCATAAGCTCCGGCTTCTTCCCCTTTATGGGTAAATGCGCCCAGATTCCGGTAACCGAGGAATGCGTCTTCCATGGCGGCAATTTCTTCGTTGATTTCCTTTGCCGCATACCAGCGGTCGGTCTTGGTGTTGTCTCTGTCGATCAGGGCAGGCAGGAACACTTCTGCGTCGGAATCCGGTGTGCGGTAGGTGAAATATTCAATGTTGGTGGCACCGAAGGACAGTACACACCATGCCTGCCAGCGCATATCCGCACCGGTGGGCAGTCTCTTGATGTGGTGGAAGCTGACGGACTGGATATATACCGCAAAGGGAATGCCATGATTCCGGCAGGCGGTGGCAAACTGATCCAGATTGTCAAAGTAGTAGCTGCCCACGCTGTCTCTGTCCATTGGATATACGTCTACGGAGAGATAGTCCGGATGTACGGTATCGAAGAACTGAGTCAGATGCTCTTCGTAGTCCTTGTTGCCCAGCTGCTGCATATTGGCGTAAATGGGGAACAGATTGATAAACGCCACTTTGCCCGGTGCTTTTGCGGTGTAGTCCTTATACATTTCTGCCAGTTCCGGGAATTTTGCGGCGGTGGGTTCATCGCAGAGCATGTGCCCCCAGGTCACGGGAGAGAATACATACTCGTCCATCTCTCCGGTATAGCCGCCCACACGGAGCTTGCCGTCATACCAAAGTGCCTTCAGCCCATATTTTTCCATCCAGGCGCAGTAATTCGCCAGCATTTCCTCTCCGGCGGGACGGGTGAGAATGATCATGTTGAATCCGGCTTCCGCCACTTCGGCAAACTGCCGTTCCGTGGTCATGGGTACGGCTGCGATCATCCATGCCGTGCGCCAGATCTTCTTTTCCTTGGCGGGAACGGGCGGAATATCGATGGGAGTGGGACGTGGCATGAGCCGGTCTTCTTCGGTAACTTTCATGCCGGGTGCCACAACGGGGTAGCCGTGGGAGAAGGAAACCTCTCTGCGGGACAGGTACCAGGTCTTTCCCTTATCGGGGGATCCCTGATAGTACAGGAATACCTTGCCCGTTGCGGGATCTTCAAAGATGTAGGGATGTCCCGATTCGCTGGCGTTCCACGCTTCCGCATTGCCGGGCTTTACCAGAGGCTTGTCGAACATCCGGGTGAAGTGAATGCCGTCCTCGGAGGTTGCCACACCGATCTGCTGGGGCCAGCAGTTGTAGGCACCTGCGTAGAACATATACACTTTGTTTTCATAAACCATTGTCGCAGGGGCTTCGATGCATTCTCCTTCCCAGGGCAGGGTGGGTTCCAGAATGGTTTCCGCCGCGCACTGGGTAAAGTCTTCTCTGTGGAAGCCGGAATCCGCCGGGGCTGATGCCGCACCCAGCTTCTGGATCTTCATTTCGTGATCCCGGGTGGCGAAGTAGAGAAACAGCTTGTCCCCGAAGATGCACACATCCGCATCGATGGCACGACCGCTGCACCAGTCGTCTGTGGGACGGAAAACGGGATTGGTGGGGTCTTTCTCAAAGTACAGCCCGTCCGGGGAGACTGCGTGGCAGATGGCATCGGTTTTCCA
>JAFZET010000351.1 GCA_017560565.1 Clostridia bacterium
AGCCTGTCCGGGGCTATGGGATATTAAGGGATAGGGAGAAGAAATCTGTTATGAAGAAGCAAATCTGCGCTGTACTGGCCATGCTGATGCTGACAGGATGCAGTGCCAGTCTGGTGAATCTGAAATACGAGGACGGTCAGCTGCTCAACAAACGGCTGGGACTGTCCTACAATGCGGCACCTACCAATTATGAACCGGTTTCCGTGGGGGAAGCCTACGGGTATTACGGTGAGATTGACATGACCCTGTATGAAATCACCGGGCTGGATCCGAAAGACTGGCTGACACAGGCTTATGCCGGCAGTGCCACCACCATTTTCTACAGCGACAGCCAGACGCTGCCCACCCTGGCAGATATGGCGCCCACAAAGATCCATGTCTGCACCGGCGATACTATCACCTACGGTCTTGTGACGGTGGAGGATGCTGCTGTTGTGGCGGAAGTTGTGGATATTTTCATGAACGGAGAAGCTGCCGAATGGCCCGTTCTGGATTCTATTGATACGTATGAACTGAAATTTGCATCGGAAACCTGGTCGAGACTGTATTACAACCTGACCTATTACGAATACGAAGACGGCATTTACCTGTATGACCGGAACAGCAAACGGTGTGTGGTCATCGGGGATCTGCTGGAAACCTGGATCGAAAACCAGTGGGAAGGCTGATATGAACGCTGTACTGGAACCGGAAGCCCTGCAGGTGTATCCTGAGAAAACCGACAGGCGGATCCTCTTTGTCTGCACCGGAAATACCTGTCGTTCTCCCATGGCGGCAGCACTTTACAATGCCCTGTATGCCGGAGACGCTTCCCGTGCGTTTTCTGCGGGACTGGCGGCAGACGGCAGCGGCATTTCCAAAAATGCTGTGCAGGCTCTGGAGCGTGCGGGGATCAAAGCCGCTCCGGACAACAATTATCCTGCTCACATTTCCCGCACGGTAAAGGAAACGGATCTGGAAGAAGCGGATCTTGTGATCGGGATTACCGGACGGCACGCCATGCAGCTGATGTTTGCGGCACCGGAATATGCTTCGAAGATCACAGCCATGCCCACAGATATTGGGGATCCTTACGGCAGTGACCTGCAGACTTATGAAGCCTGTCTGGCACAGATCCGCGGGGCGCTGGCAGATATGTTTGCCGGCGGAGAAGAAGGAGAGATCCATGACGGCGTATGAAATTCTGCCCTATGCGGCACAGATGCAGGGCGAGATCACAGAGATTGAACGGGCATCGTTTTCCTGTCCCTGGTCGTCAGACAGTTTCCGTCAGGCTGGAGAAATGGAGAACAGCATCTTTCTGGTGCTCCGGGAAGACGGTATTGCCGCCGGGTTCGGTATCATTCTGACGGTAGCCGGCGAAGGAGAACTGGTGGACATTGCCGTATCTCCAGCATACCGTAAAAAAGGGTACGGTCAGGCACTGATGACGGCTCTGCTGTCGGAAGCACAGGTGCAGGGGATCGAAACCCTCTATCTGGAAGTCCGGCAGTCCAATACAGCTGCAAGACAACTGTACGAAAAGAACGGCTTTGAAGCCATGGGCATACGGAAGAAATATTACAGAGATCCGGTGGAGGATGCGGTACTGATGCGTCTGGTTCTGCCGGTGAACAGATAAGGATATCATTATGCTGATTTTTGCGATAGAAAGCTCCTGTGATGAAACGGCAGCCGCCATTCTGGAAGCGGAAGAAACCGCCGACGGACACCGGCTGACCCTGCGTTCCAACATCGTTTCCTCCCAGATCGCCATTCATGCTCTGTACGGCGGGGTAGTACCGGAGATTGCCAGCCGTGCCCATTCGGAAGCCATTTCCAAGGTGGCGGCGGATGCTTTTGCGGAAGCAGGGGTGACGCCGGAAGAGATTGATGCGGTGGCGGTGACCTATGCCCCCGGGCTGATCGGCTCCCTGCTGGTGGGTGTCAGCTTTGCCAAGGCGTTTGCTTCCGTGCATAAGATTCCGCTGATTCCTGTGGATCATATCAAAGCCCATGTGGCGGCGGC
>JAFZET010000352.1 GCA_017560565.1 Clostridia bacterium
ATACTCCGGGATTCCAGCATATCCAGATGGCTGTAGTTCATAGTTTGCCTTAAACCTTTCATTTATAGGTAAGAAGTAAGAGGTGAGAAGTATCCGCAGGGATCCGCTTTCGGCAGAATACCCGATTTCTTATATCTTACTTCTTATTTCTTATTTTATATCACATACGTCCAGTGCCGCTTCCGGGCGGTTCAGGATTCTGAAGCCGTTCCGGTTCACGGGATCCGCACGGTTGGCTGCCAGGGGATTTCCATTGATATCCGTGAAGGAGGCACCTGCTTCCCTGCACAGAATTTCCATACCGGCGGTGTCCCATTCCTTCATGAACGCACCCCAGCGGTAGTGGATATCCGCTTCTCCTTCGGCGATCAGACAGCCTTTGAGACAGCTGCCCGCCGTGAGAATGTCCCCGATCCGGTCTTTGTTGCGCTCCAGCAGGGCTTCGGTCTGTTTGTCGCCATGGGAGCGGCTGGCAGTAATCCGCAGTCCTTCGGTCCTGTCGGAAACATGGATCTGTTCTTCCTCTGCAAACAGGCGGGCGATGCCTTTTTCCGCCACATCTTCGGTGATGACGGTTTTATATGCGCCTCTCCCCTCATAAGCATAGTACAGCAGTCCTCTTGCCGGTACAGCGATCACGCCTGCCATGACTCTGTGGTGATCCGCAAAACCTATGGAAACACAGAATTCTCCGTTGCGGTTGATGAATTCCTTGGTACCGTCCAGTGGGTCAATGATGAAGGTACCGCAGCCGTTCAGACGTTTCGGAATGCCGTGGGCGTCTCTGTCGCTGTCATCCTCTTCTTCCGTGAGAATATCATATTCCGGGAAGACGGAGCGGAAATGTTCTGTGATGACCTTGTTGGATGCGGTGTCCGCTGTGGTCAGGGGAGAAGCATCTTCCTTGAAGGAAACCTCATACTGCCCGTTGTAGATTTCCAGTATGGCCGCAGAAGCCCGGGCTGCCGCCTTTGCCATTTCGGAAAGCAGGAAGTCGGGACGATAGGCACTGTCCATGGCATACCCGAACAGCAGTCCGGCGCATTCTTCCACAGAAGCGTTTACGGTATCCAGCACGATGTCCGGCTTTTGGGGCACTTCGTACGGTGCGCTGACGCCGGTGAAGGAGGGGATTTCTCCCGCATAGGCTTTTTTGTACAGTCCCTTGGGATCCCGTCTGGCGCATTCCTCCACGGGGGTGGAAACATAGACTTCGTAAAAGTCTGCGGCGGGAGAGATGATCTCACGGGCACGGTCGCGGGAAGCCTGGTCGGGAGAGATGGCGCAGACCACCACGATCTGTCCGGCGGAAGCAACGATTTTTGCCGTTTCCGCAATGCGGCGCAGATTCTCGCTCCGGTCTTCCGGGGAGAAACCCAGTCCGGCACAGAGTCCGGTACGAACGGTATCGCCGTCCAGCATGAATGCGGCGTGACCTTCTGCGATGCAGCGTGCTTCAAAAGCGGACGCAATGGTGGATTTGCCGGAGCCGGAAAGACCGGTCATCCAGAAAACCACGGGACGGCTATGTGTGATCCGCAGTCTGTCCCGCCCTTCAACACGGGAAAGATACGGGGTGATATTTGCCATTGGCACCTCCATTGGGATATGTTGTACCGGAAAGACGGTACGGGTCCCTGACGGTATAGTTATACAAATACATTATAGAGGTTCGCGGGGGGGATGTCAACCATACAGCAGAAATTCCAACGAAAAAAATCAAATTTTGACGATACCTGTTTTGGGGGAGGGAAGAATATGATCCGATACGGCAGACCGGAGGACGGAACAAAGCCGATGCAGTCATACGGAAACCACGATGCCCATACCGCTGCCGGACGGATACTGGCACTGGGATGCGGCATACTGGCGGGGTTTCTGATCACCATGACGGTTCCGTGGCATACCGGCAGAGGGGAGAGTGCTTTAACGGACAGTGGGCTTCCGGTGGAAGGGGTGGTGGCGGTCATGAGCACAGCGGTGCAGGAAAGGGAGAGTCTGGAAAGACCCATGAGGAATGAAAATAACACTGCCGATGTCGTAACGGAACCCTTCGGGTATCTGGACGGTGAATGGAATCTGTGGGAATATATAGGAGATCTGATGTGGTCACTGCTGTCGTGAAAATGATCCTTCCGATGCTGGCAGTTTCTGTGGTTCTTGCCGGCGGTCCATGGCGGGTGTTTCTGGCAGCGATCCTGGTGCATGAGCTGGGACACTGCCTCGGTGCACGCCTGACGGGGATACCGCTTCGCAGGTTCTGTGCGGGGGCAGGCGGATTTTCTCTGGATTTCGCCATGGAAATGGTATCTTACCGGCGGGAACTTATCGTGCTTTTGTCCGGCAGTGGGCTTGGGCTTCTGTCACTCCTGCTTTTTCCGGATCCGGTTTACCGCACCTGTGCTCTGTGCCTGAATCTGGCCAATCTGCTGCCTTTGCCGGGACTGGACGGTGGGCGGATCCTGTACTGTATGCTCTGTCAGCGGACGCAAGAGTACAGAGCGGAGAACATCTGCCGCAGGCTCGGGCTTGCTGCAGCCCTGCTTCTGTGGATGGGTGGGATGTGGATCGTTTTGCGGGTAGGACCGAATCCCGTGTGGATGCTGTGCGGCATGGCGGCGCTGGTTCAATTCAGAAGGAAGAATTGAGTAGATACTGATTAACACAATTATACAGAACATACGAAAGGTGCAAAGCGGAATCCCCCGACACGCCTTGTGAAGGGAATAAAGTAGTGGCAGTTTGTGGAAGGCGCGCCACCCCCCTTGTGAAGGGGGGCACGTATGTGTTCTGCAAAACGGAATGACTAAGGCACTACACTGGCACACCGGCAGTAGTCTCTCCTATGGCAGTTTCTAAATCCGGTGTGTCGGGGGATTTCAGCTTTTTGCTATCCGACACTTCTGTTAATCATCGTTTCTTTAAGAATCATATAGTGCAGGTAGTGCAGGTGAAAGCAAAAACTGCCACCTTTCAGATGACAGCTTTCGTGTATTTCCGTATTTATTCTTCATCACTGCGTATGCGACCTTCCACATGGCAGTCCGTACAGTCCACATTACCGTTGATATCTCCTTCCACATGGCAGTCCGTACAGTCTATATCTCCGGCGATGCTGCCATGGATCTCCAGATCACAGCAGTCCACATCTCCGGCAATATCACCGTCAACCGTCAGATCATCACAGTCCACATCCCCGGCGATACCGCCGCCCACTGTCAGATCACCGCAGTCCACATCTCCGTTGATATCCCCTTCCACGGTCAGATCACTGCAGTTCATAATATCTCCTTCAATACTTCCCTGTACCGTGACAGATGCATCACTGCCGTCGTGGACGAGGATATCTCCTTCCACATTCCCGCAGATGGTCAGGGGGCTGTCGGTGGTCACATCCCCGCTGTTGACAGAGCCGTTTATGACTGCCTGCCCGGAGAATACGGCATCTCCGTTGATGGAACCGCCGATATTGCCACCTCCGGAGAGCGTCAGGTCGCCATTTACGGAACCGGATATGCTGGCACCGCCGGATATGCCGCAGTCTCCTTCAATATCGCCGCAGATGGTGGCACCGCCCGAGATTGCCGCATCCCCGCCGATCCCCTTTTCAATATTGGCTCCTCCGGATATGGCTGCGTTTCCTTCCACATTCCCGCGGATCTCCGTGGTGAATGCGCTTGTCAGGTTCCGGCAGTTTCCTTCCAGTATGATGATGACCTGTTTCCGGATGTCAGCCGGAATTTGCTGAACCCTGACGCCGTTTTTCTCCAGTACAACGGTGTAGTCACAATTTTCCGCCAGACCTGTGAATCTGTTTTCTGTCTGTATCCCGCTGTCAGCAGGTACCGGTTTGTCCGTTGTACTGTTTCTGCATTCCGCAGGAAGCATTTCTTCCATCCCCAGAAGGACCCCCGCACTTCGCCCGAAGATTTCTGCCAGGGCAGGCAGGGTCAGTATGTCCGGCAGTGTTTCGCCCCGTTCCCACTGAGAGATAGCCTGATGGCTCACGTGAAGCCTGTCCGCCAGCTCCGTCTGGGTCAGTCCCGCTTCTTTTCGCAGGGCGGCGATATTCTGGCCGATGATGTATCTGTCTGTCATGGTGTTTCCCTTTCGTAATTTGGTGTTCCGCAGCGCTTCCGGTATTTTCAGTATACAGGAAGAAATGTTTTTTGTCAATCAAGCAGTCATTGCACACCTGTCTTTTCCATTCTATCGCTGTATTTTCTGTTTTGCAAGCGGTACTTGCAGAAAAAGCGAACCGATTCTATCCGATAACCATATACTGTAGGGAAGAACATCACAAAATCGGAGGGTTTATGAATACTGCTATGTCGGGTAAAGGGTATCTGAGAATCTGGGTAACGGAAGCGGGCGGGGCACTGCCGGTCAGAGGTGTACCGGTGCAGATCCGGGATGAAGCGGGAAACACACTGCAGGTACTGCGTACCGGGGAAAGCGGGTTGACTCCCACGGCGGAACTGCCGGCACCGCCTGCCTCCGAAAGTCAGAGACCGGAAAGCAGTACCCGTCCTTATGCCGCATACCGTGTCTTTGTCGAAATGCCGGGGTATGTGCCGGTGAGAGAGCTTTCAGTTCCTGTTTTTGATGGGATCACCTCGCTCCAGCCGGTGAATCTGCTTCCTCTTTCCGGCACAGGTGAGATGCAGACGCCTTCACCATATCTGGTATATCCCCAGGAGCCGTATCAACGGATCCGCCAGGGCAGTACCACCCCGGAGGATCCCCTGCAGCCGGAGGAGGGCAGAAGACCCATCACCAATTCACCGGACAGTGAGGACATACCGAATTTCACCATGGAGGAAGAGGCACTGGACGATAATGATCTGCCGGATTACGGAAGGGGGCACGCATGAACGAAGGTACCTTTCTGCCGTTTATCCCGGAGACGGTGACGGTGCATCTGGGACCACCCGCTTCCGATGCGCCCAATGTAACACTGCCCTTTGCGGATTACATCAAAAATGTGGCTTCCAGTGAGATCTATCCCACATGGCCGGAGAACGCCATCCGTGCCAATGTTCTGGCGCAGATCAGCTTTACCCTGAACCGGATCTACACCGAATACTACCGGAGCAGGGGATACGATTTTGATATCACCAACTCCACAGCATACGACCAGTCCTTTGTAAACGGACGGGATATTTTTGAAAACATATCGCAGATCGTGGACGATATTTTCAACACCTACATCCGGCGGGAAAATTCCATTGTGCCTCTGTTTGCGGCGTACTGCGATGGGGTGGAGGTACAGTGCAGCGGTCTTTCCCAGTGGGGTACGGTTCCTCTGGCGGAAGCGGGACTGACACCTTTTGAGATCCTGACCCGGTTCTACGGCGGAGATATCCGGCTGGTTCGGGATGCACCGGTGATGGGGGCAACGGAAAGCTATCCCGGTACGGCACTGCGGCTGGGAAACAGCGGGAACGAAGTCCGGCAGATCCAGCAGCGGCTGAACCGGATCCGGCGTAATTACCCGGCGATACCCCGGATCCAGAACCCGGACGGGGTGTTTGACAACGATACGGAGGCGGCAGTGCGGGCATACCAGCAGATTTTCAGCCTGACACCGGATGGGGTCGTGGGCAGAGCCACCTGGTATTCCATCATCCGGACTGCCGCTGCTGTGACCAGACTGGCAGACCTGAATGCGGAAGGGATCGATGCGGAAGAAGTGGCAAACAGCCAGCCGGCAGATCTGCGGGAGGGAGACACCGGCGTGGGTGTCAGAGAACTGCAGTATTTTCTGGCGTTCATCGGGACATTCAACAACCAGATCCGTCCCGTTACCATTGACGGCATTTTCGGCAGCGGTATCCGGCAGAGCGTGGAGGATTTCCAGCGGTTCTACGGTCTGCCTGTCACCGGAGTTGTGGATACCGCCACATGGAATACCCTGTTCCGGATCTACCGTACCTATCTGAATTCCCTGCCGGAGAACTATTTCGGTACACCTGTGCAGCCATACCCCGGAATCCCGCTGCGGATTGGGTCGGAGGGAGAGGATGTGCTGACCCTGCAGACCTACCTGAACCGGGTCAGCGATGTGTATACTTCCATTCCCAAGGTGACGCCGGACGGGATCTTCGGACAGAACACCGCCCAGGCGGTCAGGGTGTTTCAGGGGCTGTTCGGTCTGCCGGTATCCGGCTTTGTGGGGGCGGCAACCTGGAACACGCTGGCGAATACCTACCGGGATATACTGGATGCGTGAACTGCTTAAACGCTCTGACAGCTGCATAAAATGAACAGAAGGGGTATACGCCTGCATCGGACGATACCCCTTTTGATATGTTCCTGTCACTGGTTTTTACGATGTTCTGCGACCCGCTTTTCGATTTCGCTCAGATCAAGCGGTCTGTATTCGTTCAGCTTCAGTTTGTTGTATTGCTCAGGGAAGTATGCAAGCATCTCCGTCATTGTTTTGTTGTAATCCCAAAGCTCAATGTGATTGTAGGTGTCAAAGTAAATATGCTTTGCTTTTTCGATCAGTTCATCTATGTCGTCTGTTCTGCCCAGTCGGAACATACAGGCGGCAATCTGCA
>JAFZET010000353.1 GCA_017560565.1 Clostridia bacterium
CAACCAGATGGACGATCTCACTTGGGAAGGTGTGTTTCTCCTCTTTGATGATGGAGTCAATGTCAGATTCATCAATGAGCAGATCAAAGTCAGCATTGACTTTAGATTTGATCGCATTATAGAGCAGGATGACCCCGTGTTCCAGAGAATCACACACAGACAGATCAGCATTACCTTTCTTGAGAAGCAGATAGTCCGCAGTGAAACCACCGATATCTACCACAAATGCACGCGGCACATCACGGATCATACTATATACGGTCATTGCCGCCGCATATGCCTGCGGATAAGTATTCACCTCAGAGATATAAATGGAGTATGGTTTATTTCGGAATGTAAAACTGAATGGATGCTTCGGACCCATGAAATATTTCTCATACTTTTCATACAAACCGGAATAATGGGAAGGCGGCAGACCGACATTCAGCTTGATATCCAGTGTACCGTTCGCTGTGTATTTTCCTGCTGCTTCGATCTCGTAGGCGATGGCAAAGAGCGTGAGGATAAAGAATCGCTTATCCTTTGTCTTATCCCTCATATAAGGAATACGTTCCTCAGAGAGCGTGTAATACTTGCCTTCATAGCACAGGATGTCTTCACCGAACGCCGGTCGGTTGTCACGCTCCAGAAGACCGGATGTGAACATGCGATTCAGTGTTTTAATTTGTTTGTTGCCGTGGTCTATGGAAATGATCATGTAGCTACCTCCGAATTTGATTTGTAATAATATATACGTTGTTATTACGTTATTTGCACCAAAAAAAGATGCTGTTTTTTCAAAACAACATCTTTTTCAAATTCAGATTCAGTTTTTTTCCTTTTCTTTATCCAAATAACTACAGCTCTTTGTATTAGCAAATTTCAGATCACATACACACAGGTCTGTTATCTTTCTCTGATCACACCTACATCACCATATGGGATGTCGCACCCAATACCTGTGCCGACTCGTTTTTACAACAAGCCATCCCCAATTCCATTCCTTATTACAATGCTCTTTGCCCATAAAATATTGAAAATATAATACAACCGCCATTATCGTGGTGGTCACGATGTATGCTTTGTATGGATTGTAATAGATTGTTAATCTGTTTGTCTTTTTGTATTGTATAAAAGTAAAATTACTAAGATAAAAATGCCAAACAAGTCCAAATAATAATCTAAGCCAATGCAGAAGCTCCCTTTCATCCAACTGCGCCAGTCTTGATAACTCCTGTATTCTTGTCAGAACGTAGTGGTAGAGGTAGTCATAGCGGATGTAATGGGCGGAACATTGTTTCAACCCCTGTCCGTACTGACTGCAAGTATAATGGCTGTAAGGCTTGCTGTTCTGTCTGTTCGTCCCGAAGCGCATCGACCATCCGCAGTCCGCACACTTCACCAGACCGGAGAAGATCTGCGTGGTAGCGTCCTTTTGCTGTCTGCGGCGGCTGGCGATCTGCGTTTGCACCTGTTCAAAGACTTCCCTTGAAATAATGGCTTCGTGGGTGTTCTCCACTCTGAACCATTCCTCCTGCGGCTTGCGTGCCTTTTTCTTGTAAGAAATGTTGGTCTGCTTGTTGTGTACGCTGTTGCCGATATAGGTCTCGTCCTTTAGGATGCTCTTGATCTGTGATACCGTCCACGCATAAGACTTTTCAGCAGGTGCGCCATCGTAGATATGAGCAAATTTCCCATATCGCTGAAAGTTCAGCCATCCGGCAGTAAGAACGTGTTCTTCCACCAATACTCTTGCGATCTTGGCAGCACCCGCCCCATGATAAGCAAGATCAAAGATTTTCTCGATGATCCAGCTAGTCTCAACGTCAATCACAAGTGCGTTCTTAATTTCAGGATGACGGATATATCCGAGGGGTGCATAGGTGAAGGTGCGTTCTCCTGCGGCATACTTGGCATGAAGTGCGGTCTTGACCTTGCGGCTGGTATCTTTTGCCAGCCATTCATTGAACAGATTTTTGAACGGCACGAAATCGGACAAACCCTTCTTTGGGTCCTCGTTCTCAGATACGGCGATATAGCGTACCTGTTTCTCCGGGAACACATATTCCAGATAATAGCCGACCATGATATGGTCACGCCCGGTCTCGCTGGCACTCTCGCCACGCTCCAGATCAGGATATTTCTTTACCATGTGTTCCCAGAACTTGTCCTGCCACTCCGTCAGCTTCTTCTTGTTGCCCACGATCTCCTTGGCACACAGCCTTTTATCTTCTGTCAAAGGGATAAAACAAAGGTGCATATGTGGCGATTTCTCGTCCAGATGCACCACAGCAGAGATAATCGTTTCGGGGAATTGATGCTGCTTGATGAAGTCCAAGGCTTCATTGAAAAATCCTTTCAGTTCGGAGCATTTCTTGCCCTTGAAGAACTCCGGCGAAGCAGTAACAAGAGCTTCCACCACACGAATGCTGTCGGAGCGTGTGCGGCAGCCTGCTTCTTTGATCTGACGCTCGGATTCTGCTCGGTACTTTCTCTCTGGCTTGATAAAGTGGAAATTGAGGTGTGTACGGGTAGGGTCGATGTCGGGGTTGCTTTCGTATTTCTCCTTGGTGCGCTCGTTGTGTGCTTCAATGCCGCTGATCTCCGGTCCCTTGTACTTGGCAAAGCGTAAAATTGCATACTGCATATATTTTCCTCGAAAATGGTACCCAAACTGTAAAAATGCAGTTTGACACCTTTCCTCAGAAAATACAAAACCGCTGTAATCTCCATCCTTGCGGGGATGAAAATTACAGCGGTTTTTATCTTACCGTACTCATTGAAAACATCGTTTTCGTCATGCGTCAATAGATCGCATACCACAATTTTACTCTGTATAATACTGCGCCTGTGCGTGCCAAAGCTCCCGATACAGACCGTCCGCTTCCACCAGCGAATCATGATTGCCCATCTGTACAACCTGTCCGTTGTCAAACACGGCAATTTCATCACAGAACCGGCAGGAGGACAAACGGTGGCTGATATAGATTGCGGTGCGGTCGCCGACGATATCATTGAACTTGGCGTAAATTTCAGCTTCCGCGATGGGGTCGAGCGCCGCCGTGGGCTCGTCCAGAATAATGAACGGTGAATCCTTGTACAGCGCACGGGCAAGGGCAATCTTCTGCGCTTCACCGCCGGAGATTTCCACTCCATTTTCATCAAAATTTTTATACAGCGGTGTTTTGATTCCATCCGTGAGGGACACAAGCCGCTCTCCCAAACCGGCTTCTCTGACACAATTTTCCACTTGCTCCGGATCATAGGCTTCTGCTGCGGCTACGTTCTGCGCCAACGAAAAGGAAAACAGTCGGAAATCCTGGAATACCACAGAAAAGACGGAAAGATAATCTCTGTAATCATATTTTCGGATGTCAATCCCGTTGAGCAGAATTTCACCTTCGGTAGGATCATACAAGCGGCAGAGCAGCTTGATGAATGTCGTTTTTCCCGAACCGTTTTTTCCAACGACAGCCAGACGGCTGCCGATGTTGAACTTCAGAGAAAGATTTCGGATCACATACTCCGTTGAGCCGGGATAGCGGAAGGATACATTGCGAAATTCCACCTGATACTGTCGGTCAGAACGTTTTTCCGTGGTGAGAGAACCTTGATACATGGTATTCTGAATATCGAAAAAGGAAAGGTATGTCTCAATGAAAGGCGTGTTAGCCCGGATATTCTGAAAGCTGTAGAAGACCTGTGAAATGTTTTCTGTAAAAGTCTCCATATAACCAATGTATTTAATCACACTTCCTACCGGAATCACATCAGCGATACAGTACATACAAGTCAAAAGATAGATAAGTGCCCGCAAAGCATAGAACATCATATTTGTCGGGATATTCAAAACCGCACTGTAATTATGCAATCGAAAAAATGCATTCCGTGATGCGGCAGCGTAAAGATGCGCCGTTTTCTGCCCGTAGATGTTCTGTCGGTACAGTCGAATGTCCCGATTGTGTCCGGGCATTGCCCGACAGACTCTGTTTTCATCAAGCATTGCATCATTGATTCCCTTTATGAAAGACGCCTGTTTGTTCTGTGCATACTGACTGTACACGATGATTCCCGCAAGACAGGCAATAATTCCGACAAGATAGAGAATGCTGACAAGCTGCGGCGTACCGGAAAAAATGTGCATCAGCATGTCACTGAAGAAGATCATCGACAGTACCAAGTTGATCGCAGAATCGATAAGAGATTCGACAGACCAACGTAACCGCCGGATGCCG
>JAFZET010000037.1 GCA_017560565.1 Clostridia bacterium
CATCAATCACCTGACAAACAGAGAAGACCTGCGTTCCTGTTTTTTCATGGCAGAACGATATCTGAATCCCGGCGGACTGTTCATGTTTGATGTGAACACACCTTACAAATTCCGTACCCAGTATGCGGATAATGACTATCTGCTGGAGGAAGACGGGGCTGTGTGCTGCTGGTCCAACCGGCTGAACAAAAAGGGCGATATCTGCGATTTTATTCTCACGGTGTTTGAGGAGCAGGAAAACGGACTGTACAAACGGACAGATGGCGTAACCCGTGAACGCTGCTGGGGGCTGAAAACCCTGCAGAATGCCGCAAAGGAAGCCGGGCTGGAAGTGGTATGCGTCACGGACAGTTTCGATTTCACTGAACCGGCACCGGATGCTCTGCGCTGGTATATAACCTGCCGGAAGCCCCTGGTATCATGACATACAGAAAAGCCGTATCCCGGAAAAACTGGGGTACGGCTTCTTTGTATTTACAGCAAAAAGTTTCAGGGCAGGCAGTGACCGGCGGCACGATAGATTTCGTACCAGTCTGTCCGGGACAGAGTAACATCCGCCGCCTTGCAGATGTCGGTCAGATGATCGGGATTCATGGTTCCTGCAATCAGCTGCATATCGGCAGGATGGCGGAGGATCCACGCAGCGGCGGCACCGGTTTTGGAAAGTCCGTACTTTTCCCCAACTTCTGCCAGCTTCCTGTTGAGCTCGGGGAAATCTTCGTTGTCGATGAAGGTACCGGCAAAGAAACCGAACTGGAAGGGAGACCAGGTCTGAATGGTGATGTGTTTGATCCGGCTGTATTCCAGGAAAGAACCGTCGTGCATCACGGATTCGGCATTCTTCATGTTGACATTCATGCCGGAAGTGACAAGTCCCGCTTCGGTTACGGAAAACTGGAGCTGGTTGGCAATCATGTGCTGGCTGACTGCGGTCTTCAGCAGTTCAATCTGCATTGCATTGTGGTTGGAAACCCC
The DNA here is from genome assembly GCA_017560565.1 of Clostridia bacterium. Taxonomy (GTDB): domain Bacteria; phylum Bacillota; class Clostridia; order Oscillospirales; family CAG-272; genus UMGS1696. The sequence continues at coordinate 976 of JAFZET010000037.1, forward strand.
GAAATGCCGTACTTTACCGGCAGCCTGCAGTGTGTTGAAGGCTTCCGCCACTTCTTCCGGTTCCATCAGAGTGTCGGGACGGTGCAGGAGCAGGGCGTCCAGGTATTCCACGCCCAGCCGGGACAGAATGCCGTCCACTGCGGACAGAATGTGGTCCTTGGAAAAATCGTACTGGCCGGAACGGATGCTGCACTTGGACTGGATCAGAATCTTTTCCCGCACACCGGGATGTCTTTTCAGATATTTGCCGAAGAGCACTTCGGAATTGCCGCCGCCGTAGATATCGGCATGGTCAAAATAGTTGATGCTGTTTTCCAGGGCACAGTCCATGATGGCGTCCACCCGTTCATCGGAAAGACCGCTCATACGCATACAGCCCAGTGCCACCGCAGAGGTGGGAAGAACTCCGCCCATCTGGATAGTCTTCATAGTAAACTCCAATCTGCCGTCCCTTCTGAATCGGAAGAGTCGTACGGCGTGTATTCTTAAACTTTTGAATGCTTTGTTTTATTATACCATAGAACAGGCGGACACTTCAATATCTTTTCCAAAAAATGCGAAAAAAAGAAACCGCAGTCCGGGAGAATACGGAAATCTGCGGTTTCAGAAGAGAATCAGAGCTGTTTCTGTGCTTTCCAGGCTTCCAGACCAGCCGCCCCTTCCGGTGTAACGGGACGGAGCCAGCGGGCACTGCGGAAATGCCGGAGACAGAGGAGGGACTTGATCACATCCTCGGTGATATACATGATGGCAAACACTGCCACAAAGGGGAGATCCAGTACAAAGGCGGTGAGCAGGGTCACGGGCAGAGAAAGCGCCCAGAGGCAGACCAGGTCATAGGCAACCCCGGTTGTGGTATCCCCACCGGAACGGAAGATCCCCACGATCTGGATATAGGGAATGTTTCTAAGCGGTACTTCCAGTGCATACACCACCAGCAGTGCCTGTGCCGTATGCAGAACCGTATCAGAAATGTTGCCGCTCAGGTTGAAAACATTGACAAGAGGAACTCTGAGGGCTATGATTGCCCAGCCCAGTACAACACCGACAGCAGGGATCAGAATGGCAAAACGGGTGGCATCCTGCCATGCACGCTCGATTTTACCGGCACCGACGGATTTCCCCACCATGACGCAGCAGGCGTTGCAAAGCCCCACAAAGAAGGCAAAGGCGATGCCTTCAAAGGTACGGAGAATGGTGACTGCTTCGTAATTCTCGTAGCCCAGTGCGCCGAAAATGGCGTTGAAGCAGAAGGTTCCCAGTCCCCAGAGAGATTCGTTGAGAATAACCGGCAGTGCCTTTCTGTAAAACAACGCCAGATTTTCAACGGTAAAGCGAAACAGTTCCTTCAGCGGTGCGTACAGTATATTGCCCTGACGCATGGACAGTACCAGCAGAAGAACTGCACCGGTCCAGGAGGAAACTACGGTAGCCAGTGCCGCACCCTCGATCCCCATGGCAGGAATGCCGAAGCCGCCGAAAATAAACAGATAGTTGAGAGCGGCATTTTCCAGCGTTGTGATCAGGGAAACATACATGGGCAGCTTCACCTGTGCCGTACTGCGGAGAACCGCACTCCATACATTGGATATGACCACGGCAAAATAGGAGAACCCGGCAATCCGGAGATACGCCGCCCCCTCTGCGATCACCGCTTCCTCATGACCGAAGATCTTCATGACGGTAACGGGGAAGAGGCAGGCTGCCAGCATGAAAACCGCTCCCAGTACAAGCCCGGAGAAGAGCGCAATGCCGGAGGTTCTGTGGATCCCCTTGCGGTCGTCCACACCGAAATACTGAGAAATGAAAATAGCCGCCCCGGAGCTAACCCCGAAAAGGAAAATGTTAAGCAGCCAGCTCCACTGACCTGCCATCCCGGCGGCTGCCAGAGAAATGTCCCCCAGCATACTGACCATCAGGGTGTCCACCAGGGAGAAGGAACTGGTCAGCATGGTCTGAAAGGCAATGGGCAGAGCCAGACGGAGTGTCACCCGCCAGAATCCACGGTCGCCGATATATTTGGTAATGTTCACGATTTGCTCCTTGTGTTAATTTGCGGTATAGATACCATATTCCTCTGATCCGTCAGGGGACAGGGAAGATGCTTACGCATCAGGGAAAAACGCTTTCCGGATCATGTTTACCATGATGCCTGTGTTAAGCTCCATGGCGTCAATGGGATAGGTGTCTTTTACATAACCATGGTAGAATTTGTCCTTGAAATACTGAAAGGCATCCTGTTCGCTTCCGCCGTTTTGCAGGATCTCAGCGATTCCTTCCGCTGTGGAAACGGCACTCCGGCGGCTTTCCAGGAGAAAGGATTTTACAGTATCACCCCGCAGAACACCGTAATGGGGCAGCAGCAGGGTATCGATCTCCATGGATAATGCACGGTCAATGGAAGCCAGTGCGGTTTCATATCCGACCAGGTAAGAGGGCATAACGATCCCTTCACCGCCGTACAGACCGAGTGTTTCCGTCCCCAGAAGAAGCTGATTCTCCGCCAGATAAAACCCCACAGAACAGCGTGTGTGTCCGGGAAGGGAAACAGCGGTAAACACCATGTTCCCGACGGTAATTCTGTCTCCATCCTCCACGGAAATATCCACAGCCAGCGTGTCGATCAGATCTTCATACTCATGCACACCGCAGGAGGCAGCCATCTTCCTGTCCAGATCCCGCATGACGGCTCTGGCGGTGGGCTTTGCAAAAATCTTCGCAGCATAAGCACCGGCTACGATTTTTGCATCCGGCCAGTACCTTTTGACATACACAGCACCCAGTGCATGGTCATAGTGGGAATGAGTCAGAAAAATATAGTCCAGCTTCCGTTCGCCCAGTGTTTCCCGCACTCTATCTGCAAGCCGGAACCCGGTGAAAGCAAAACCGGTATCATACAGAATGGCGGTCTTTCCGTCATCCAGCAGGAAGCCGCTGTCACAAAGCGTAGGTCTGACATCGGTGATGGTAATATTTCGCAAGGCAATTTCCTCCATAATATACATAACGATATTATATCACATTCTTCTCATGTGTGCAAGGAAAGGTTCCCGAAAAAACATAACAGAAAATCAGCGGTAAGTCTTTTCAAATCCGGTGGAATGTGATACAATAATCCCGGAATCTAAGGAACAGATAAGGAGATAAACGGCATGAAACAGCCTGTAAAGAATATTATGATTTTCGGGGACAGCTACTCTACTTTTGATGGGTATATCCCTGCCGGCTACGCTGTATACTATTCCGATATGGAATGCGACAATACCGATGTACGGCGGGTGGAGGAAACCTGGTGGCATCGGCTGGTCACAAACCGCCGGCTTCATCTGGTGCGCAACGACAGCTGGTCCGGCTCCACTTTGTGCAACACCGGCTACAACGGAGACTGCTCCCGCTCTTCCTCCTTCATTTACCGGATGGAGACTTTGGAGCAGGCGGGTTTCTTCCGGGACAACGACATCGATACCGTATTCATTTTCGGCTGTACCAACGACAGCTGGGCAAATGCTCCTCTGGGAGAAGACAAGGCGGAAGGCATTGCAAAAGAGGATCTGTTCTCCGTCCGTCCCGCTATCTGGTATTTCCTGGGCAGGCTTCGTGAGATCCTGCCGGATGGCAATATTATCTTCCTGATCAATACCGAACTGAAACCCCAGATCGGCGAGGCGGTAAAGGCGGCTTCCGCTTATCACGGAACGGACTGTATTGAACTGACATACATCGACAAGTGCTGCGGTCATCCCACTATTCAGGGGATGCAGGATATTGAGGAGCAGATTGAAGCCTATCTGGACAGAGCGGAATAATCTGCTTCAAAACAAATTGTTTTCGAAAAAAACAGGATTTGTCTGTATTCTGTTCTTAAATCCGTGTTATAATGTCACTACAAAATCATTATAAATTTTGGAAGCATAATCATGAAAAAGCTGCTGCTGATTCTCAATCCAACATCCGGTCAGAAAAAAGCTGCACGGCATCTGGCGGACATTATCGCCGTTTTCAACCGTGCTTCTTATGATACCCGCGTCTATGTGACAGCAGGCAGAGGAGACGCTGCAGAGGCTGTCAGATCTTTCGGTGCGGATATGGATCTGATCGTATGCTGCGGCGGTGACGGTACTCTGAACGAGACGGTGACAGGTCTGATCCACGCCGGGCTGCAGATTCCCATCGGCTATATTCCGGCAGGTTCCACCAACGATTTTGCCGGATCCCTGCGTCTCTCTTCCGATGTGGTAAAAGCAGCGGAACAGATCACAAAGGGAAGCGCCCATGCATACGATGTGGGCAAATGGGGCGAGCGGTATTTCACCTACATCGCTTCCTTCGGTGCCTTTACCAAAGCCAGTTACAATACCCCGCAGAATATCAAAAATATACTGGGTCATGTGGCATACGTGCTGGAAGGGATCCAGGAACTTTCGCTGATCCGGAATGAGCATATCCGTCTGGTGCTGGATGATGAGATTGTGGAGGACGATTTTCTCTTCGGTGCGATCTGCAATTCCACCAGCGTGGGCGGGATCCTGACGCTGAACCCGGCTTACGTGGATCTGGCAGACGGCAGATTTGAGGTGCTTCTGATCCGTGCTCCCCAGGATCTGCAGGAGGTGAGTGACTGTGTTGTGGCACTGACCAACCAGACATACAACTGCGGGATGATTACCTTCCGCAGTGCCGATTCTCTGCAGATCACAAGCAGTGCTTCGATGAACTGGTCACTGGACGGCGAAAAAGCCGAGGGATGCAGCCATATTACCATCGAGAATCTGCACCGGCGGATCACACTGATTCACTGAACATCCGATGAACCTTGTCTGGAGACAAAACCGAAATCCAAACAACACCGAAAGAGGGACTGCCCCGCAAAAAACGGGAAGCAGTCCCTCTTTGTATGTGTACGTACTTACGGTGGATCAGATAACCTCAACAGTGCCGTCAGCCTTTACGGTAATCTGCATACCGTCTTTGACATAGGCAAGGAATTCCTCACCCAGCGAATCGATGACCGGCATGGTCACACCGTCCACCCATACTTCTGCCAGCACGGCACCGGCAGCCGCAAGAGAGTCAATGTGTCCCGCAAAGAGCATACAGGCGGGATTTTTTTCCATAGAGCAGGCACAGTACAGTACCAGTCCGCCGGTGGTGGAGCCGATGGTCTGAGGCAGACAAAGGGCTTTGCCAAGCATGGATTTGCCGTAAAGATCCCGGTTGCTCTGGTCGCCGCATTTGACTTCTTTGTCACCAAACTGCAGAGCCATCTGGAAGGACGCAAGGGTATTGAAACCTTCCCGGGTCACCAGGGCTTCAGCCGTTACTTCACCGGGGGTTATGACTCTTCCTTTGAACTGTTTCATCTGTTTTTACCTCCTGTGATGGCGTTGAGAATTTCCGCATCGGTATAATATCTTGCGCTTGTATACGTGCGGAGCTTGTTGGAGGATGTGATCACAGGCATCTTCTTGCAGAGAGGGTTGTTCATATACATGAGAGGGCAGATATACGATGTGATTACCCCTGTTGCTTTGAGCCGTGCCGCATATTCCGTTTTGGTAAAAGCATCCAGTACGGCGGGAGCGGCTGTGAATACGGTGGGAATGGTGATCTTTTTCTGCTGATTCTTCTGCAGTTCCGTTTCGATGTTCACTGTCCATTCCTTCAGCTGTTCCAGCGAAAGATGCGGGCATCCCACAAAGCAGAGTTTGGGAGCGGCATCTGGATTTTTCCAGATCACGGGATAGTTTGCCTTGACACGCTCCAGTTCCGCATCATCAATGATGTATTCTCTGGCGCCTTCTGCAACCAGGCTTTCCCCCAGTTCCACAGCTTCGGGAGTCAGATTGGCAATGTGATACAGCCCCACCGCACCGTTGGAAGCCGTAGCCGCACCGAAATCCTTCAGATAGGCACAGGCAGCGTCATCCAGCTCTGTACCGATCCATTTGTCCAGACCCACCACATAGGGAACGTCTTCCATAACCTTCATGCCGATGGCAGAACCGAGCAGCTGTGCCTCCGGTTTTTGGGTAGTCTGCACTTTCACCACCCAGGTCGCTTTTCTGCCTGCATCGGTGAGAAGTCCGAAATAGGGAACATAGCCCACGATGGAGCCCATGATGTCGATGATGCCGGAATTCCGGTTGCATCTTGCCCCCAGAACGGAGTTGGCATACACAACGGCACTGGATTCCGCCCAGGAGAGGATGTCACCCTTCTTGGGTTTATTGCCCACTTCGTCCATATAACAGGTGCAGGTGAAAGCGTTTTTATCCATCAACCCCAGCTTTTCCAGCTGTCCTTCGTAAAAATCCTGCTTGGTATACATGAATTTGCTGAACACCAGATTCTGCAGGAAGTTTGCGGGAACATTTTTGTCAATAGGACGGGGGTCCACGGAAAATTGCTGTTCGGAAGCAACACCGGCATCCAGAAGCTGCTGCATCAGATCGTACACGGGTGACATCACTTTCAGCCCGAAGGAGGTTACAAGGTGGTTGTACCGGGAGGTGATGGGCACCAGTTTTTCCGCTTCAAAAGCATCGCCGTACATGACCAGCGTTTTCATGACTTTGGCAAGAGTCTCGCCTTTTTCGCCGTCAAGAATCGCCTGCTGTTCTTTGGTTAAAATCATATTCAGTTCTCCTTATTCCCGATCATCACAGTTTCATACAGATGTCCCATGCACCCCAGATAACGGTGCGGAGGTTGCCTACCTTTGCGGCATCGCCGATGACATGAATGTGCTTCCCCTTGGGGAATACCGGTGCCGGATTATAGCCCACGGAGAGAATCACGGAATCGGCGGGTACGGTAAAGGTCTTGCCTTCTTTGTCTTTGAGTGTTACGCTGCCGTCCCCGATTTCGGAGAGGGCGGTTTCCAGATACACGGGAACCTTGTTTGTCTTGAAGAAATCCCGCAGATAGCTGGTGTTGGCCAGACAGATCCCCTTGGTGGTGATCAGGTCGTCCTGCATTTCCACGATCACGGGTTTCTTGCCGTTCAGATACAGATCGTATGCGATCTCACAGCCGGTCAGACCGCCGCCGATGACGACCACATTTTCGCCCACTGTCTTTGTACCCAGCAGATACTCTACGGCTTCTACGGCTGTTTCTGCGCCCTTGACGGGGATCTTCTTTGCCGCAGCTCCGGTTGCCACGATGATCTCGTCCGCATCCAGGGAAGCGGCATCCTGTACCGTCGTGTTCAGCTTCACAGCAATGGGATACTTCTGCAGCTCCCGGATGTACCATGCGATCAGTGCTCTGTCCTTCTCCTTGAAGGAAGGTGCTGCCGCCGCAACAAATACACCGCCCAGTCTGTCGGACTTCTCATAAAGGGTTACGGTGTGTCCCCGCTTGGCGCAAAGGATAGCCGCTTCCATACCGCCGATCCCGCCGCCGATCACAGCGATCTTCTTTGCTTTTTTCGCAGGCTCTATGTGATATTTCTTCGACTGCATGGTTTCGGGATTCAGCGCGCAACGGGCAAGCCCCATGGTATCGGTAAGATCCTGGGTGTTGGCGTGTCCCTTGGAGGAGGAGAAATTGAAGCATCCCGCATGACAGCAGATACAGGGCTTGATGTCTTCCAGTCTGTCCTCAATGAGTTTTGTGATCCATGCGGGATCCACGAGGAACTGGCGTGCCACACCCACCGCATCGATTCTGCCTTCCGCAACGGCTTTTGCACCGGCTTCAGCGTCCATTCTGCCAGCACAGACCACGGGAATATCCACGAATTTTTTGATATGCGCCACATCGTCCAGATTGCAGTTTTCGGGCATATACATCGGCGGATGCGCCCAGTACCAGGAATCGTAGGTACCGTTGTCGGCGTTGAGCATATCATACCCGGCATCCTGCAGATACTTTACGGCTTTTTCGGATTCTTCCATATTCCGTCCCACTTCGGTGTATGTTTCACCGGGCAAGGCACCTTCACAGAATCCCTTCATTTTGGATTCCACGGAATAGCGGAGAGAAACGGGATAGTCGTCTCCACAGGCTTCCTTGATGGCTCTGACAACTTCTGCCGCAAAACGATAGCGGTTTTCAAAGCTTCCGCCGTAGTCATCGGTACGCTTGTTGAAGAACCCGATGGCAAACTGATCAAGGAGATACCCCTCATGTACAGCATGGACTTCCACACCGTCCACACCGGCTTCCTTACAGAGCTTTGCAGTCTTTGCAAAAGCCTCAATGATCTCATGGATCTGTTCCACGGTCATTTCCGGACACTCAATATCATGTGCCCAGCGGGATTTCTGAGGCGAGGGCGAAGCAAGTTCGTGGGATGTGTCAATGATGGGCTTGACCAGAGCACGTGTAAACTTATTCTTATGCAGAGGAGCCACAAGCTCGGTGATCGCCCAGGAGCGGCCCATACCGGCTGTCAGC
>JAFZET010000354.1 GCA_017560565.1 Clostridia bacterium
ACGTATACGAAATGAAAGCAGACCAAAAGTATTACTGCAATATCATTTATTACGACATTACACCGGAAACGCCTAAAAAAGATGATTGACAATATCGGTATTGTAGTGGAAGCCCTGAATGCAGAAGGTTACAAGAATGTTTACCCGGCATTCTATGAAGTTGCCATGAAGAGCCGTTATGCCGATCAGAGCGATGATGCCAAGATGCTCGATATCATTCACGACAATGTCATCATCAGCTTTACTTACCTGTTCGGTAACGGTGCAAGTGCATACAACAGCCTGTTAGGTGACCTGTTCAACAGATCCACTCCCAGCACAGATGTTGCTTCCTGAGATGCCAAAAAAATCAAGTCTGAGACAAAACGTGTTGAGGATCTGATGGCGTTCTTTGCCGCACAGCAGAATCAGTAATACTGTAAATGATTTGGTAATAGATGCGTTTCCATTCCGACGGCTCTTAACACGATGCCATGGAATTGAGACGCATTAAGATTATTAAGATTATAGAGAAAGAAGATGACATGAACAAATGACAAACTCAGTAAAATTCAAGAATCCAGCATATCCGATTGAAGAACGTGTGGAAGATCTGATGGCTCGCATGACGCTGAGGGAGAAGCTTGCGATTCTCATAGAAACCTCTCCGGCCAATGAGCGTCTTGGCATTCCGAAATATAACCATGGAAACGAAGCTTTGCACGGTATCGTTCGTCCCGGGACCTATACCGTATTTCCCCAGGCGATTGCCCTTGGTGCCACTTTCGATGATACGCTGATTGAAGAAATTGCAGACGCCATCTCTGATGAATCCCGTGCCGTTTATCATCATGGTAAGGGTACCCACGTGACGGAAGAAGAATACGAAGGAAGATACAATGGTCTTCTGACGTTCTGGTCGCCTGACCTCAATATTTGCCGCGATCCCCGCTGGGGCAGAACCGGGGAAACCTATGGAGAAGACCCGTATCTCTGCGGGAAAATGGGTGCGGCATTTGTCCGTGGTCTGCAGGGCAAGGATCCCAGATATCTCAAGGCAGTTTCCACGCCAAAGCACTATACTGCCAACAACGAGGAGCATAATCGTTTCAGCTGTAATGCGGAAATGAGTGAAAAGACCCTTCGTGAATATCATCTGGAACCGTTCCGCCGCGCGGTGGAAGAAGGGCATCCCGCTGCGGTTATGGCGGCATACAATGCTGTCAATGGCGAACCCTGCCATCAGAATCACTATCTCCTGACACAGATTCTCCGGGATGAATGGGGTTTTGACGGATATGTGGTATCCGACTGCAGCGGGATTGCCCGTCTCTGGGATCAGCATCGCAAGTACGATGATCCTGCAGATGCCGCATCGGCTGCTCTGAATGCCGGTGTGGATCTGGAATGCGGCAGCTACAGCCCGTGGGAACATTTCTATGTGGAATTTTTAGAGGGACAGCTTGCCGCCGGGAAGACCACGGAAGCACGCATCGATGAAGCCTGCCGCCGTGTACTGACTGCCAGATTCAAATTGGGACAGTTTGACCCGGAAGAAGAGATTCCCTTCCGGAATATTCCGCTTTCTGTGGTGGGATGTGAAAAGCACGCAGCTCTGGCATATCGTGCGGCAGCTGAATCCATTGTTCTGCTGAAAAACAACGGAATTCTGCCGCTGAAACCGGAAATGAAAGTGGCTGTTGTCGGCAACAATGCCCATCTGTGCCAGTTCGGGGACTATAGTGGCCGTCCGAAAAATACACCGATTTCTCCGCTGGACGGAATTCAGGCAGAGGGCGGCGAAAACATAACCGCTGTTCGGTTCAAGGGAATACGTTCTGCAGACGAATACACTGTGATTACAAGCGATTATCTCCGTGATCCGGACGGCAATCCCGGTCTGTGCGGCAGATATTACAACAATGGAGGACTTTTGGGAGCCCACAAAGCCCGGACAGATGCTGCTGTTGACTTTGCATGGCGGAATCAGATGCCAGATACGTTTATTGAAACGAATCAGTATTCCATCTCCTGGGAAGGCACCCTTTGCCCTGATATCAGCGGTACCTATTATCTGCGCCTGACCTATGGCGGCTGTGCTCCGTGTGAAATCCCGAAACTCACGCTTGCCGGAGAAGAAATCGGTACGCTGGCAGCCATTCCTCTGGAAGCAGGCAAACAGTATCCTATCACCATCGAATATATAAAAACACAGGAAAATCCGGAGATCCATCTGTCATGGATCATGCCTTCCGTCGGGGAAGATGTCTTCGGCGCAGAATGCAATGCTGCACGAGAAGCAGATGTTGTTGTTGCTGTCGTGGGGCTCGGCAGAGAATATGAGTGCGAAGGCCGGGATAAAGATTCCCTGGATCTTCCCCCCGAACAGATCGAACTTCTGCGCCGTCTGTGGGAAGTCAATCGAAATCTGATTGTGGTTCTGGAAACGGGAAGCCCCATGACCATTCCGGAATTCCACGAACATTCCGCTGCTGTGATCGAAGCATGGTACCCCGGTGAGTCAGGAGGACGTGTACTGGCGGAAATCCTGTATGGTAAGGTGAATCCTTCCGGCCGTCTCTGCGCATCCTTCCCCATGTCGCAGAACGATATCCCCCCGTTCAACGATTATGAAATGTCCCATGGCAGAACTTATATGTATAATCAGAACACGCCGCTGTATCCCTTCGGTTTCGGTCTGTCTTATACAACTTTTGCCTACTCTGACCTGACTGCGGATCGAAATACGGTTACGGTTCGTGTGAAGAACACCGGTGACCGTGCAGGAGATGAAGTTGTACAGCTATATCTGGACAGCACCGGATTGGATGATCAGCCGATGTTCCGTTTGGTGCGCTTTCAGAGGATCTCCCTTGCGGCAGGAGAGGAGCAGACTGTAGTCTTTGATCTGGACGATCGCTGCTTCACGCTGTTCTCTGACGAGGGTAAGGAAATCTTTGTCAGCGGTACGTACAATGTTTATGCCGGAGGATCGCTGCCTACGGAACGGAGTCTTGTACTTGGTGCTGCTCCCTATGTCCGGAATACGTTGACGATTTGAAAAAACATTTGCTGACATTTTTTGAGGTACCATCATGTATCCACAATATACAAACGATAAAACACTGGTAAAGTGTCATCCATCCGCCAGACAGCTTCATATTGCAGAAATGGAATTTTACGCGTTTCTGTGTTTCAATATGAACACCTTTACCGATCGGGAGTGGGGGGACGGCAGAGAATCTCCTACACTTTTCAATCCAACAGAATATAATCCCCGTCAATGGATCGAAGCCATTGCTTCCGCCGGTATGAAAGGGGTTATTCTGGTCTGCAAGCACCATGACGGCTTCTGTATCTGGCCATCTGTCTATACGGAACACTGTGTCAGAAACAGTCCTTTTCAAAACGGTCAGGGAGATGTAGTACGGGATGTAGCTGATGCCTGCCGGGAAAAGGGACTGGAATTTGGTGTGTATCTGTCACCATGGGATATGAATGCTCCTATGTACGGTCAAGGTGAAGCATATGACGATTATTTCTGCCATCAGCTTACGGAACTGCTGACGAATTATGGAGATGTTTTCTCTGTGTGGTTTGACGGTGCCTGCGGCGAAGGTCCCAATGGGAAGGTACAGGTCTATGACTGGGAACGGTATTATGCCCTGATTCGAAAGCTGCAGCCAAACGCCTGTATCTCTATCAGTGGCCCGGATGTACGGTGGTGCGGCAATGAAGCGGGAGACACCCGGGAGAGCGAATGGTCTGTTTTGCCTACCGGCTTTGACACGCCTGAGGAAGTGGCAGCAAAAAGCCAGCAGACAGATGATACTGCTTTCCGGGAAAAGAAAATCGGAGATATGGAACGGGATCTGGGCAGCCGCAGTTTTCTGGAAGGGGCCAAGGGCTTAGTATGGCGTCCGGCAGAAACGGATACTTCCATTCGTCCTGGCTGGTTCTACCATGCATATGAGGATGATAAAGTCCGCTCCACGGAAACACTGCTGGACATCTGGTACAGAACGGTTGGCGGAAACTCTACTCTGCTGCTGAACATCCCGCCGGACAGACGCGGACTTCTGCATGAAACCGATGTGCAGAGACTGCGTGAATTGGGTGAATACATACGAGATACATTTGCTGTGAATCTGGCAGAACAGGCAGAAATCACCGCAGATAGTGACGATGGATATCATACCGCAGAAAACCTGCGTACCGATTCCTATGATTCCTATTATAAACCCTTCGACGGTACCAATACAGCCGAACTGACCTTCCGCTGGAACAGCCCTCACAAACTCTCCTGTATCCGGATCAAGGAGTATATCCCCATGAGCCAGCGGGTAGAGTCATATGTCATAGAAGCCAGACAACCGGGTGGGAACTGGGCAACCATCGCATCCGGCACGACCATTGGGTATCAGAAACTGGAACGGGTTGATGTATGTACCAATGCAGTCCGGATTCGAATTACTGATGCCCGGGTATGTCCGATTCTTTCGTTCGCAGGAATATATTGAATTTACACCAATATTCCAGATACAAGATCTATCCGCTTCTCATTCTCATATAATCTCAAGTTCAAGGATTTGCGTGCAGATTTTCTATGATTCACAAAAGAAATGGCGTCTTATGCTGTACTTGATTTTTCTGTTCCTGCTGGTATTCACACCCTCTCCATCGAGCATCTTGACAACACCATCGGTTCTGTGTTCGAGCTTTTCTTCGTTGAAGCTGGCTGCGATTTCTCCAAGAAGAGATAAGTTTCTGCCCAATAATTTTTCTAAATAATCATCTATCATACTGATTGCAATACGGAAATACAAGTGCAGTAAATATTTATTCATTGGTTTACACAAAATTTTCGGCGGTCTCTCCTTGAACGATGATTATATCTGCTCGCAGTTCTCTGTATATGATCTGTCTGCGGAATTTCGGGGCAAATACAAAATGATACTTGCAATCCCATGTTGTATGTGCTAAACTATTTGCGTTAGATGTTTTCATCTTTCATTCCTCCTGTATTTGGGGTGCGGTCGCCAAACCACTTCCATTTTACTACAGGGGGATTTCTTTTTCAACTTGAAGCTAAAGCTCTTCGGCTCCACCAGCATAGCTGGTGGTTTATTGGCTGTCACCAAG
>JAFZET010000355.1 GCA_017560565.1 Clostridia bacterium
CCTGTTCTCTGTCCCAGGGACATCCATCCGGATCTCTGAGAACTTTTGTCAGCATCCGCAGGGATGCAAAATCATGTTTCGCTTCCGAAACCAGTTTTGTCTTTTCCGTATTCATAAAACTTTCCTTTTCAGTTTCCGTTTTCCGTGATAGCAAACCATTTCCGCAGTTTCCTCTTACCTGGCAGAAGCAGGATATCCTCTGCTTTCAGAATCCGCAGTTTCCGGATCAGAAACAGATATACACCTGCTGCTGTGGGGATCGCCATCAGTACAGACAGTCTTTCCGAAAATACCGTACAGCAAAGACTGTATACCAGCCAGGCGCTTCCGGCACAGATAAGCGAAGCAGCAAAAGGCTTCATCCAGTCAGCCTTCCCATCGCTTCTGAGACTGGTATGGCGTATCAGAAAATAAAGATTCATGGTGGTTACGATCAGGTAACAGGTAAATGTGCTGATCGGTGCCGCTGCCATACCGATATACGGGATCAGAACGATTTCAGCGGTCCCTTTCACGACCGTTCCTGCCAGCATGGAATACACCGGAAGCCCAGGCTTACCGATGCTCTGCAGCACGGAATTGGTGACAGCAAGAATGCAGACCAGCAGAGAGGATGGTGCCAGAAGGGTGAGCAATGGTGCCGCTGTAAGTGCAGAAGATTCTCTATACAGCAGTTTCAGGATCGGTTCCGACAGCACGGCAAGCCCCATACTGCAGGGCAGTCCGAGCAGTACGGCAATCCTCAGAGCGGATAGGATGACAGGTCCGTGTTTTTCGTGTCTGCTTCCCGCCAATACGGGAACAATGGCATACGCCACGGGATACACCAGAACCGGCGGCAGATTGAACAGCGGTACTGCCAGTGAAGTATAATTTCCGTACATGGCGGCCGCAGTTTCTTCCGTGAAACCATTCTGCTGCAGAAGCCGCTGGATGAGAAGCGTATCCATTACACCGGTCAGGCTCATGACAGCGGAACTCAGTGTGACAGGCAGTGCTATAGTCGTCAGATTTTTCAGAACCGTTTTTACCGGCTGAAGCAGCTGTGGCTGTGACTGATATCCGGATGTACGGGTTATCATATCGCGGACCAGCAGATACAGCATACTGACGGCGGAACCCAGTGTCAGACCCACAATGGCATAGGCGGCCGTCACCTGCGGCGGTGCATTGCTGCGGATACCATACATGGCGCCGAGAATGCCGACTCCCACCTTGCACAAAGCCTCCAAAAGCTGGGAAACGGCGGTGGGCACCATCAGGGAGCATCCCTGAAAATACCCTCTCAGGGCACTGGCGATGCAGACAAAAAACAGGGTTGGTGCAATGGCAAGGATACAAAGGGAAGCCGGCGGTGCACCGATCAGTCCGGCCAGTTCTTCCGAAAAGAAACCAAACACAGCGCTTCCAGCCATGCCGATCAGACAGAACAGTCCGAGTGCGGTATGCAGAATCCTGCGACATTGTCTCTGCTGACCGTCAGCCCGGGCGGCGGCGGCCATAACCGAAACGGCGGCGGGCAGACCTGCGGTGGACAGCATATAGAAGAACGAGTAGATGGTATAGGCGGCATTATAGTAACCCATACCGGTGTCTCCCACAAAATAATTCATGGGAATCTTGAAAAACATACCAAGGGTCTTGACCAGCAGATTGGATACTGTCAGGATCATGACGCCCGAGGCGAGGGAATCTCCCGTTTTTCCTGTTTTGTTTTTCAGTTTCTCTGTTTTTTTTGTTCCGGAGTTTGTTTCCACGTCCTTTCTGACAGGACAGGATGTGTTCACGTGTATCTCCGTTCCGTATTTCAGAGGTTGTTATTCCAGACCATAAAAGGCGGCGGCGGCTTTTTCCAGATCCATCCGGCGTTTCCGATCACCCTCAGTCTGTTCTCTCAGATATTCATATGGATATTTCGGCTGGAATATACGCTCTATCCGCACACTGCCGTCTTCTGCTGGCAGAAATACGAATTTTGTGACGGCGGAAGCACCGCAGGAAAAAATGATGTGTACTTCTTCCATCATGTAGATATTGTACAGTCCTTCATATCCGGGTTTTGCATACCCGACATTTTCCAAATTCCCCACGGTATTCTTCTGCCGGTACATATAGTACGGCAGGTAACCGGTTTCCGTCAGGGCACGGTAGGAATATTGCACGCTCTTCATTGCTTCCAGACCGTCTCTGTCAAACATACCGTCCGCTTTGAAATCTGCGGATTTTTTGACACAGAAGGTGTGTACGGTAATGTTTTCCGCCTGCAGAGGCAGTATGGCATCCACAGTGGCACGGAAGGAGTCGGCAGTATCGGAAGGCAGTCCGGCGATCAGGTCGATGTTGATGGCTTTCAGACCTGTCTGCCGTGCGGTTTCATAAGCTGCAAAAAATTCAGCCGCCGTATGCTTTCTGCCGATTCTTGCCAGAACATCTTCGTTCAGGGTCTGGGTATTCACACTGATTCGATCCACACCGTACCGTACGGCTGTTTCCAGCTTGTCCTTGGTGATGGTATCGGGACGACCGGCTTCCAGGGTAAATTCTTCTACTTCCGGAATCCATTTCCGGATCCTGGAAAGCAGGAAATCCAGCTGATCGGCAGTGAGGATTGTGGGGGTTCCGCCGCCGATATAGACAGTAGCAACCCGCAGACCAAGCTGACGGATCAGACCGCAGGTGTGGTCGATGTCTTCTGCCAGTGCTGCCAGATAGTCCGGGATCAGCTTCAGCAGGTTTGGGGATGTGTAGGAAACAAAGGAACAATAGGCGCACCGGGTAGGACAGAATGGGATGGCGATATATAGACTGCAGTCTTTCCGCTTTTCGTCTGTGATGAGCCGGTCTTCCGCCTGCGCTACCTGTACAGCCAGATGTGCTTTATCGGAAGAAGCAAAAAACTCCTTTTCCAGCATAGAAGCGGCTTCTTCCGGAGTTCTGCCTGCGTGGAGATATTCGCTGACCAGTTTTGCGGGACGCACACCGGTCATGATACCCCACGGAGGGGTAAATCCTGTAAAGGCTTCTCCGGCCAGCATGAAAGCTCTTCCGGCTGCGATCTTCCGGATCCGGTCTTTATCGCCGATGGCAGCATTCCAGTTTTCCTGCCAGATTCCTCCGGTCTTCGTTTCTCCCTGCAAAATGGATGCATCCGCTGCAACACCCGTCTCCGTTTCGGTCATGTTCACAGTAACCACATGGGTTTCCGGTGTGCATTCCTCATTCTCCGGAAATTTCACTCCGGGGAAGAAAAGCATGCAAAGGGTCTGGATATAGTAAGGGTTCAGGTTTCCCTGTATTCTGATAATCATCTTTTCGGCTGTTTCAGTACGTTGGAATCCATCACGATCGTAACCGGACCATCGTTGGTAAGAGACAGCTTCATATCGGCACCGAATACGCCATGCTGCACCACCGGTACTTTTTCATGGATCTGGCTTATAAAGGCTTCGTAAAGCGGTATCGCTTTTTCGGGACGTGCGGCGTTCATGTAATCGGGACGGTTCCCTTTCCGGTAAGCAGCCAGCAGTGTGAAATTGGACACTACCAGCAGTTCACCGTTCACATCTGTGAGAGAAAGGTTCATTTTCCCTTCCTCGTCTTCAAAAATGCGCAGTTTCGGGATTTTTTCCGTCAGCAGACGCACATCTTCTTCCGTGTCTTCTTCCGCAACCCCCAGAAGGATCATAATGCCTCTGCCGATTTCGGAATACACGGCTCCGTCAATTTTTACAGCGGCTTCGGATACCCGCTGCAGAACAGCTATCATAGTCTCTCCTTTACCCGGATCAGGTGAAGCCGCGGACAATACTGCGGACATGGTCAATATTGCGGATCCGGGATACGATGGAATTAAAATGTTCGATATTTTTACAGCCTACGGTCAGATTGATGATGATATCATGCTCCGTCCGTTTTTTGGTATTGATGGACAGCAGGGAGACTTTCATGTCCGCCAGAGCTGCCGTGATATCCGCCAGCAGCATCATATTGTTTTCGGCAATGATCTGGATCATGGCTTCAAACAGGGATTTATTGTTTGCAGAAGAAATATTGTGATCCCAGTGTGCTTTCAGCCAGCGGTCACTGTATTCGGGATTCCGTTTGTTGATCTCTACATTTGGGCAGTCACATTTGTGGATGGAAATCCCGAAGCCTTTTGTGATGAAACCGAGGATCTCGTCACCGGGCAGCGGATTGCAGCACTTGGCAAACTTTACGGCGCAGCCGTATTCTCCGTCCACAATAACACCGTTGTCGGAGCGCACCTTGCGGTTTCTTGCGGTCTGAATCTGTTCCGTATTGGTGATCGGTGTCGAATCATCCTCCGGCTTGACAACCTTTTCGTACTCATCCTTCAGCTTGGCAGTTACCTTGGTCATGGCAATGCCGTTATAGCCGATGGCATTGTACAGGTCATCGGATTCCTTCATACCCAGACGCTTGGCGATAGCGGAAGCAATCTCTTCCCGCTGTGCATCGGTTGGATGACCGCGGAATTTGGCCATTTCCTTCTCCAGTTCCGCCTGACCGATCAGGATATTTTCCGACCGTTTTTCCTTTTTGAACCACTGGCGTATCTTGGATCTGGCTTCACCGGTTTTTACGATTTTCAGCCAGTCACGGCTGGGTCCTTTGGAGGACTGGGAGGTCAGAATTTCCACGATCTCGCCGGTTTGCGGAATTTTATCAATGGGGGCGATCATACCGTTGATTTTTGCTCCGATCATTTTATTGCCCACCTCAGTATGGATAGCGTAGGCAAAGTCGATGATGGTGGAACCCTGCGGCAGTGCAATCACATCTCCTTTGGGCGTAAACACAAAGGTTTCATCGCTGAAAATATCGATCTTGAAGGTGTGCATGAAATCTTCGGAATCCAGCACGCCGGTTTCCGCATCGATGAGCTTTGACACCCACTCCAGCTTATGATCGATCTCTTCCTTGGTTCTGTCACCGGATTTATATTTCCAGTGGGCGGCAATACCGTATTCTGCAATATGGTGCATTTCCCTTGTACGGATCTGCACTTCAAAGGGGATCCCATCCCGCCCGATTACCGTAGTGTGAAGGGACTGGTACATATTGGGCTTGGGCGTGGAAATATAGTCCTTGAACCGTCCGGGAATGCTGCGGAACATTTCGTGGATCACACCAAGTGCGGTGTAGCATTCCAGTTCGGTATCCACAATGATGCGGATCGCATAGAAGTCGTAGATTTCATCAAAGCTCTTGTTCTGGTTGAACATTTTGCGGTAGATGGAATATACGGTCTTCACACGTCCTTCCAGCGTGAAGCGGATACCGTACTCGTTCAGTTTTTCGGAGACGACAGATCTGGTATTTTCAATAAAATTCTGATTCAGACCGTATTTCCGTTCGATGTCGCTGTTGACCTCGTTATACCCGATGGGATCAAGATAAGACAGTGCCAGGTTTTCCAGTTCCTGCTTGATCCTCTGCATACCGAGACGATGGGCAAGAGGGGCGTAGACATGCATGGTTTCCAGTGCAGTGGTACGGCGCTTGGCTTCCTTCTTGACGCCCAGGGTACGCATATTGTGGAGCCGGTCACACAGCTTGATGAAGATCACACGGATATCCTTGGACATGGCAAAAAGCATCTTCCGGATATTCTCCATGTGTGCTTCTTCCTTGTCCTCCACATTGATGTCGTTCATCTTGGTCAGACCGTCCACCAGCATGGCAACCTCGTCCCCGAAACGGGCAGCGATGATATCCAGATTGGTTTTGTCAGAACAGTCTTCCACGGTGTCATGCAGAAAGGCAGCGCAAATGGAATCCGTATCAAGCCCCAGTGCAGCCACAATCTCCGCTACGGCGATGGGGTGGGAGATGTAAGGATCTCCGCTGACCCGGAACTGTCCTTCATGAAGAGAAGCGGCATAGAGATAGGCTCTCTGGATCTTTTCGAGATCAAAAATTTTTTCACTGTTTTCCAGCACCTGCAGCAGATTGTCGATAGACGGACAGTCGGCAGGCAGATTTTCGGCTTTCATGTTCAGGTTTCCTTTCGCTTTTGGAATTCCGTATGTGCGGCTATGTCTGTCATTCTCTGGGATAATCCTTCAGCAGCTGGCTGTAAATCCTGGAAGTTTCCAGACTGGTCTTTCCCTGTACGGGAATATATGTAAAGGTAAAAATTTCTCCCGGTGCTTCTTCTACTCCCATCAGGGACAGATCCCGCAGAATATCCAGTATGAACCGGAGCTTGACATAAGTAAGCTGGAAGCCGGGATTGTTTGTCACCAGATCATGACGCAGAGCACGCAGGCTGAATACCTCATGCTGCATCTGCAGCTCCCGTTTCAGTGTACTGTATACGGTGGCAAAATCCTGTCTTGTGGGAATATAGGCAATGATCTGAGCGATGGAAAGAGGAACGGTCGGACATTCGATCTGCTGCAGGCACTGACTCACCCGGCTTCGGATGGTTGTATACATAAACCGCTCACTGGTTTCCGATTCCTGATGGGTAGCGTGCAGACGGACATCCTTGACGATCATCTGCAGATTCCGGTTTCCCTGAAATTCGTTGATGTCCAGCGTAAAGATCACATCCAGCAGATCTCCGGGATACAGGTCGATCTCGGACACCGTTTTCCGGAAATACATGGCGGTGACAATACTTTTGCCTACCTTCAGGCTCATACGTGTATGTTTTCCGCCGCCCACCATCTGCAGATCCACCATGGGGATCTTATCTATATAAAACAGAGGTGTCGGGTTGGATACACCATAGGGTTCCAGATAATACAGCTCTCCCGCCTGCTCCATATTCATATCGGAGGGAAGCAGCTCGCACTCCGCTTCCACAACAGGTTGTCTGTCCACATCTTTCAGGCATTCTCTGGCATATTCGTTCAGTCTTTCCCGGAAAGCGGGCAGATTCTCCCGTTTGATGGAGAGACCGGCTGCCAGTTCGTGCCCTCCGTATTTTTCCAGCAGATCACTGCAGGCACTGAGCGCATCAACGAGATTCATGCCTTTGATACTTCTGCCGGAACCTTTGCCAATGTCCCTGCCATAGTTTTCGCTGTCCGGTATATGGACGTTTTCGGCTCCCTCGAAAGAAATCATGATGGAGGGACAGTTGAACCGTTCGGTAATCCGGGAAGCAACGATCCCGATGATTCCATGATGCCAGGTTTCATCATCCAGTACGATCACCGGCTCTTTATTAAAATCATGGCTGCCGACAATCTGGTGATAGGCTTCTTCAATAATTTTATTTTCTTCATTCTGCCGTTCCCGGTTGATATCACAGAGCTGTCTTGCAATCGGTCTGGCACTTTCACAGTCCTCCGCAAGAAAGAGATCCACAGCCATAGCCGCATTCCGGATCCGTCCGGCGGCATTGATACGGGGGGCGACGGTATAACCGATCAGCGTGGCAGTGATTTTCTTCCGGACGCTGGGTCTGCCTTCTGTCTGGGTGGCTTCCAGCAGTTCAATCAGACCCGGACGGGGATTTTTCTCCATCAGATGGAGACCGTAGCTGACAATCAGCCGGTTTTCATCCCGGATGGGCATTACGTCCGCCACAGTCCCGATGGCAACCAGATCACCGTATGCCTGGGAAGTGCGCAGTACACAGGCGGTCATGGTCATTTCCGGGTGGAGAACAGACTCCATAGCGCACAGGAACTTGAAAACAACGCCTACACCGGCAAGTTCTTTGAAAGGATACGGACAGTCCGGACGTTTTGGGTTGATTACAGCCACTGCCTCCGGAAGTTCACCGCAGCATTCGTGGTGGTCTGTGATGATCAGCTCCATACCCAGCTCCCGGATCAGCAGAGCTTCCTGCACGGCAGTAACACCTGTATCCACTGTAACGATCAGATTGGTACCGGCTTCTGCCAGTTTCCGGATCGCACATTCGGACATACCGTAGCCTTCTCCCGTGCGGTTGGGAATATAATAGGATACATTGGCTCCCAGCGACTTCAGATACAGATACAGACTGCTGACGGATGTAACGCCGTCTACATCATAGTCGCCGTAGATGACAATGTTTTCTTCATTTTCAACCGCTTCCAGCAGTCTCGGAACCGCTTCGTCCATGTCAGCCATGTCGAAAGGATCGTGCATCTGCTCGGTTTCCTTTTCCAGAAAAGCTTTGGCTTCTGCCGGAGTATTGCAACCTCTGTTGTACAGCAGGTAGGCGGTCGGTAAGCGGAGACGCAGGGCGGAAGCGATTTCTTTAACTGCCGCATTCCCCTGCATCTGTTCGTGGGTTGCCTGGATATTCCAGCGATTCTGTGTTTTCATTCAATTTCTCGTCCTGTTTCAATATTTACTTCTATATAGTATGAAAGTATATAGTTGTCAGTTTTCGGTACTGCCGCCGATGATATCGGTGATCACAATCTCAGGTTCAGCGTTTTTCTTATTCTTTTCCACTACACCGATGACGGCAAAGGATGCAGCGAAGCCAACAGCAGCTGCAGCATACGGAATCCACTCCTGCAGAAATAAAGCGTCTGCAGCGGAATAAAACAGTAAGCAGACCAAAACAGGCATAAGAAACACCAGGGCGGCATATCCAAGCACCGTTCTGTCAGCGGATTCTACCCAGACTGTATCCCCAACAGCGGCTCCTATGGGGTTCTTTGCTTTGGCAGATATGGATTTGGCGGAACCAAACATGGCACCTGCCGCACAGGTGTGACTGGCACAGTCCTGTTTTACACATCCGTCACACATGGCAGAACGGGATACTTCTACTGTGGCGTATCGTCCTTCAGCCTCTCTGACAATGGCTTTCTGCTTCATGGTTTCACCTGTTCTCCTTCATTATGGATGCCGGTATCGCTTCAGGATCTGTCCGGCAACCCGGAGTCCGTCTACTGCGGCACTGACGATTCCTCCGGCATATCCGGCACCTTCGCCGCAGGGATATACTGTATCGTGCCCCGGGGCTGTCAGATTCTCTGTACGCAGTATACGCACAGGCGCAGAAGTGCGTGTTTCGATCCCGGTCATGGGCACATTCGGTGCGGCAAATCCGCGGATTTGTCTGTCAAAACGGTTCAGTCCCTCTTTCAGCATGGATGTCACGAAAGCCGGGAGCAGTGTATGAAAATCTGCAGGTGTTACAAGACCGCCGCGATAGGTGGGCTGTATCTCCTTGGAGAATGTACCGGTTCTCCCGTCCATGAAATCACCCACGGTCTGCATGGGAGCATAATACTGTCTTCCGCCCGCTTCAAAGGCTTTTTTTTCAAGAGTTCTCTGGAAGTTTATGGCCTTATCCGGTGTATTGCCGTAATCACCGGGATGGACGGAAACACATACAGCGGCATTGGCATTTTTTCCGTCACGGGCATGACGGCTCATACCGTTGGTCACAACGCCGCCTTCTTCACTGGCAGCGGCAACCACTTCCCCTCCGGGACACATACAGAAGGTATAGCAGCCTCTGTCACCGCTCCGGTGGGACAGCTGGTATTCCGCAGCCCCCAGTGTGGGATCGCCTGCCAGAGAGCCGAACATGGCTTCATTGAGCCAGGACTGCAGATGTTCGATCCGCACGCCCACCGAAAAAGGCTTGGCTTCCATGGTATAGCCGGAAGCCATCAGATCTGCGTACAGATCTCTTGCGCTGTGTCCGGTCGCCGGAATCAGAACGCCGAAGGGAATCTTTTCCCCCTCAGCAACTACATAATGGTCTGCTATATGGGTTACATGGCAGTCGTACCGGATCTCACCACCCAGAGAACGAATCATTTTGTCGGCGTTTGCCACCACCTGTACCAGCACATCTGTACCGATATGGGGTTTGGCACGCCAGAGAATATCCTCCGGTGCTCCCAGTTCCAGAAGCATCTGGAGCACGGATACGATCATGGGATCATGGATCCGTGTGGTCAGCTTTCCGTCGGAAAAGGTTCCGGCGCCGCCTGCACCGAACTGGATATTGGAATTTACATCCAGACAGCCGGTGCGGTTGAAATGCTCCACCTTCTGCATCCGCTTTTCCACATCGGAACCACGTTCCAGAATCAGAGGCCGCAGTCCCGCCTTTGCCAGAAGAAGACCGCAGAACATTCCCGCAGGGCCGAAGCCGATAATCACGGGACGCTCCGGCATTTCTTCTGTACCGCAGGGGATCTCCGGAACGGCATCGGTATACCGTTTGATTCCAGCGTTTTCAAGGGTACGGAGGATCTTTGCATCCGCTTCCAGTTCCGCATACACGGAATATACAAAGCTGATCTGGGGCTTCCGGCGAGCATCAATGGATTTTTTGTTAATATGCAGTGCCCTGGGGCGGATACCAAGCTGTTTCTTGATCTGCCGGGATGCTTCCGCTATTGCCGCCTCATCCTGATTCCCGCCGGGAACATGAGGCAGCCGGATGTTTTCAATCAGTATTTTTTCGATTTTCGTCTTCACTTTTTAATTGATCCTCACCTGTACGGTGTATTCGCCGACCTCGTACAGCCCTGCAGTATCCTCCGCATCGATCACAACGACGGCGGTTTTGGTTATTGTACCGCTGGTCTGGGTGCTGTATCCGCTGAGATCCACTTCCACATATATATCGTGTGGACGCAGTTTGCTCAGCTGCTCTCTGGGACCTCTGAGAGTGACCAGAATCTCATCTTCCACAACCTCATAGCGGATACCTCCGGATGCGCCGGTAACTTCTATATCAGTGACCAGGACTTCAATACTTTGAATGGAGGAATCTACATC
>JAFZET010000356.1 GCA_017560565.1 Clostridia bacterium
ATACAGGCCGTCATACTCACTGCCGGGACGAAGATCGTCAAAGCCTTTCCGGATTGCGTCTTCTTCCATAGAGGAAATCCACAGCCGTTTCATGGTGCGGGTACATCCGGCAAGGTAATAAACGGTACGAAAAATAAGCTCTCCCTCCCGTCCGGCATCGCATGCATTGATGACCTCCGTAATATCCGTCCGGCTCATGAGCGCCCGCAGGAGTTCAAACTGCAGGTGCTTTCCTTCCTTTATAAGATACTCCCACTTCGGTGGCACAATCGGCAGATCGTCATACCGCCATTTCCGGTACTGCTCACTGTATGTATCGGCGCTGGCCAGTTCCGCAAGATGCCCAAAGCACCAGGACACAAGGTACCCATTTCCTTCCATATATCCGTCGTGTCTGGTTCTGGCTCCCAGCACATTGGCTATCGACAGTCCCACAGACGGCTTTTCACAAATCACAAGTCTCAAGTCTTTTCCTCCGTTTCTTCACTTTCTTCGTATTCTACAGGATCTTCTTCAGCGGGTTCATCCTCAAAATAGGAATCATCCAGTTCTGTCGATCCTCTGTTGTCCTGTTTGGGTTTGTACATCTTAAAGTACCAGTATGCCCCACCGCCGCCTGCCGCGAACAACAACAGCACCAACAGAATTTTGCTGTTATCCTGCTTCTCCGGTTCGGGATCGGTGACAGGTGGCGCCTGTACCACTTCTTTTCCACCGCAGTCCTTCATGGTCACAATGCAGACTTCGCATTTGGTGTTAACTTCCCCAGTGATGCACTTATCAGTACAAATACAGGTAGGGACAGGCTTGGTTTCCGGTTCGGTTTCGGCAGGTTCTTCTTCGGATTCCAGCAGGGCAAACAGGTCTGTTTCATCCACCAGATTCAGAAAGTACACGTTTTCCGTATCTCCGCTACGGTCAATGATAATGTAGAAATAGTTACCATTCTTACTCTGGACTGTGATAAACTGCTTGCTTTTCTGTTCGTTTTCCAGTTTCTCCACACTGATGGTGCTTTCGTCCTGCAAAATATCGTCAATCAGCGTCAGATTTCCCACCGGTGTCAGTGCATCGGTACCGCCGAAGATATTGAACAGGTTATCAAAGAAGGAATCCAGATCCACTGTGATCCCATCGATTTCCGTTGCCGCATTGCTGCCGGAGTTATCCAGTTCCACATCCTCTGTGGAGATGGTGATGCTGTCAATGGAGCCTGGCGGGACTTTTTTACCGGATTCGTCGGATGCATAATATGCGGCGCCAGAAGCGGAAACAGAAAAAGCCGCCATGCAGGCAGCCAACATACCGATGATCCATTTCCGGGATTTATTCCGTTTCATTGGTTTCCTCCGTTTTCTCTGACGGTAC
The DNA here is from genome assembly GCA_017560565.1 of Clostridia bacterium. Classification (GTDB taxonomy): domain Bacteria; phylum Bacillota; class Clostridia; order Oscillospirales; family CAG-272; genus UMGS1696. The sequence continues at coordinate 1,369 of JAFZET010000356.1, forward strand.
AGGGGATTCCATCAACTTTTTCAGCAGTTCGGCAAGCTGGTCGGGTGTGATGCCCATTTCACGGACGGTGCCTACGATGTCGAGGTTTTCCAGTTCTGTGATCTGTGTGTCGATGGCATCACACCGGGCATCAATGGCTGCCCGTTTGGCAAGAAGTTTTTCCTTCTCCGCTTTCAGTTTAGGTATTTTCGGGTTCATTGGTTCTCCTTTCTCACACAGAAAAAGCACCTGCCGGTCAGACAGATGCTTTCTGTGTTATTCAATTTTTAGGACATCATTCATCGGTTCCGATGCTATCCCAATCAATGTCATCAGAATCCACAAATCCGCTTTCTTCCGCTGCGGAAATCCGGGCGGCTTCTTCGGCAGTTACCTTGGTATAATCGGGATCCCATGCAAGAACCAGTTTTTTGATAAATTCGTATGCAAATTCCTTATCTGCATCCGGCAGAACGTCCATCAGACGGGCAGCTTCCATAACGATCTCAGACATACTGATACCCCCTTACTTGTATATATCACCACGATTGCCTATGTCAATGATGAAAATAATTTCCACAGTTCCTTCATTATCATGCCGGTATATAATACGCCATGAACCAACCCGAAGTCGTTTCCGGCCATCCGTATATCCCTGCATGGTCTTAATATCGCCTTCCGGCGGTTTATGTGTCAGTCCCTCGATGGATTCACGGATTCTTCCGACGGATTTCTTATCCATTTTAGAGAGAAATTTCAGCGCATCTTTGGAATACTTTATTTTGATCTCATTCATTATCGTTCTCCGTATTCATCGATACCATACCTACGAGTATAGTATATAGCTTTTTTGGGGGGATGTCAACAGCTTTATGTGAATTTTGGTTACGAAAACAATTCCGGCTGATTCCCAGATGTGGTCATGTATATCTCATACAGTTCATACTGTTCGTCCGTCAGCAGAGATGCAGCCAGATCTTCCAGCGGTGTACAGGTCAGCGTGACAGTACATATGGTATACAGATACGGTACCCGTTCTCCGTCCACAATCCTGTATCGGGTTTCCCTACGTACAGTTTCCGTAAGCCGGTACTGCAAGCCGAATATGGTATGCAGAAACATATCCACATCCTCCGGGGTATAGTCCCCATACACTGCAGACAGTATCGCCGCAAGCACATGGGGGTCGTGTACCTCCACTTCCCCTGAAATCCGGTATTCGTCATAGCCGGGGTACCGGATTTCGTAGGTATCCAGATCCCGCTGCAGGTTTTCTTCCATAATACAATAGGTTTCCTCCACCGCCAGAATA
>JAFZET010000038.1 GCA_017560565.1 Clostridia bacterium
ATCTTATCAACCTTAATCAGTTCACGGTTGGAGATAACACTGAAAATAAGCTGGGTTTCCCGGTGCAGGTATCCGCCCTCACCGTCCAGCAGCGTTACACCACGATCCACCTGCGTTAAGATGGCATCGCAGATTTCGCGGGATTTTTGACTTACAATCTTCAGTTCCGTTCTGCTGCTGCCAATCAGGAGCATCTTGTCCAGAACAACGGTATAGATCAGAACCAGCATGATGCCGTAGAGGATATTCTCAGCGGGACGGATCAGGATCTGCATATGTAAGAAACGATGACTATCTACATATGATTGCGTCTTGCTCTTGTTTGAATCATCTGTCCTGCAATAGAGATGGCAATCTCTGCCGGAGTTTCGGCATCGATATCCACGCCGATGGGAGTAGTCACGATGTTCAGTTCCTCTTCCGTCAGACCGTACTGTTCTTTCAAAATCTGGCGGACACCGGCGGCTTTTTTTCGGCTTCCGATTACACCCACATAGGCAGGTTTGCACTTCAGAACCTGTGCCTGGATTACGGTGTCGAAAGCGTGACCTCTGGTCAAGACACAGACGTAATCTTCCTCATGGATGGTAATGCTTTCCGCGATATTGGAGAAGTCCACCAGCTTGACTTCCTCTGCCGTAGGGAACAGTTCCCGCTTGGCAAACTCCGGGCGGTCATCCATGACTGTGCAGCGGAAACCCACATGGGTCAGTACCGGCTCCAGTTCCTGAGAAACATGGCCGCAGCCAAAGATGTACACCCGACCGGAACCGTTGATCTGCTCCACACAGTAGCTTTCACTGCCGTTTTTCAGCAGCTTCGGCTGACGGGGCAGCTGAGTAAGCACCCAGTCCGGAACATCGTGACCATAGATGCCATTCTTTTTGGTGAACAGGCTCAGGGTACCACCGCTGGCAATATCAGAGATCAGCCACAGGGCTTCTCCCTTTTCAAAGAGCCGCTGAGCTTCCTGCACCAGAGACAGGGTATCGGCGTCTCCTTCCGGAATGTAGTGGAAGAACACATTCACATCGCCGCCGCAGATCATACCGAGATTCTGCACATCCTCTCGGGTCAGCGAAAAATACTGCTCCCCGGATGTTTTCTTCTCCAGAACCTGCAGTGCAATCTGCTCGCTCCGATATTCCACCGCACCGCCGCCGATGGTACCGCAGATCCGCCCTTGCTTGCCTACCAGCATTCGAGCGCCTGCCCCTCGGGGTGTCGCACCGGAGGATGCAGTAACGGTGACAAGCACCAGATCTTCTCCCCGGGATAAGTTTTCCACGATCATCTGAAACATCTGTTTCACAGAACCACTTCCTTTTCACATCGTGCATTTACGGCATCACGAAGTCGGATTGCCGTTTGGAATCGTTTTTCATGGGCAGCTCGTGCGGCATCGTCCAGGCATTTTTTACTGCTTTCCCGGAACCGCTCCGGGATGGTTACTTCATCTGTTTCCCGGATGACCTTGTCCGCAAGATACACCACAGCCTGCTCATTGATCGCATTACCGTCAAAATCATGATGGGATCGGATCACCTCGCTGACTTCCGGGTATCCCAGTGCTGCCAGCCAATCCGCACCCGCAACTGCGTGATCCTTTTGGATTCGGGCAATGTCATGCAGGAGCGCCGCAGATGCGATGATCTCCAGATCAAGCACTGCGCCGGACTGCCGAAGCTCGTTTGCAATTTCCAGCGCCTTACGACGGACAGCTTCACAGTGCCGGATGACCCGATCCGGCAGCTGGGCCGCATGGAGCAGAGAAAGACACATTGCTTCATCCAATGAAACATGGGGCCTTCCGTTGATGTCTGCCACATGGATCTGTCCATCATAGTATATCTGGGTCACGGAGCAATAGTCAAGGCGAAACTGCCTGCATTGTGTGGGAGGGATTCCCAGCACATGGCAGATCAGACTTTGGATCACGGTAATATGTGTCACAATGGCAATGTCACCGGTGCTTTGTTCCAGCGCTGAATGAACCGCCCGGAGAAAACGCCGTTGCCCTTCTTCAACGTCCTCCGCACCGGGGATGGGGATATTGGGATCACTGCCCCGTTTTTTGTACAGCTCCGGCCATCGCTTCTGAATTTCCTCAAAATCCAGTCCGTCCCAGTCTCCTGCGTGCATTTCCCGGAGACCGGGAATGATGATCGGATTTGGGTTCAAATATTCTGCGGTCTGGATACTCCGCTGCAAATCACTGCAGAACACTTGCGCCGTTTTCCTCTCCTGCATATATTCAGAGAGGATGACACTTTGCAGCTGCCCCAGTATTCCAACTGGAAGATCTGCTGTACCGATGCACATTCGCCTGCCACCGGTTTCCGGTTTGGCATGGCGAATCAGATATACCTTTCTCACACAGAATCTCCTCCGATCCTTTAGAACACTCCTTTGTAGTGGATATCGTACAGCCGATCTGCTTCTTTCCGAAGATCATCCTCAAACCGGTAATAGGTTTCCATCAGAAGCCTTCCCCGTTCCGTTAATCGGGAATGACTTCCTTTGGCACCGCCCTGGTTTCGGTCTACGAGGCGGCATCCAAGTTCCGCCTCAATTTCCCGCAGAATATTCCAACTGGAGGAATAGGATATCTGCATTCGTTTACAGGCAAGCCGCACACTTCCGGTCTCATCGATCAAATTCAGCAGTAAGGCGATTCTTTGATCGAAGAAGGGTTTTTGACGTGTAAGTGAAATATTCACGACAGGGCGGATCAACTGGTTATTGTGTTCCTGAAGCAAAAGGTCATAATCTTCCGGGGTGTCAATATCCCGGAGCACACCCTCATCCGACACGGCGACCAGCTGCTCCGGGATTCCGCATCGGGACAGGGCACCCTGCAAACCGCAGTCGCCGTCATCTTTCAAAATCCGGTCAATCACCTGGTCGGCGAGCATGATGGGATGCCCCCGGAGGCCGTCGCAGACCGGGCAGGCGATTTCTGCATTCGTTTCCAGCAAACGTTCCACAGTCTTTGCCGTAAACAGCGGCACATCCACCGGCATGAAGAATACCCGGTCACACTTTCCATGGATATACTGCAGGCCGATTTTGGCAGAATCAAACATCTGGGTTGTCTGGTAGTCATCATTGCGCAGGAAGATCACACCG
>JAFZET010000357.1 GCA_017560565.1 Clostridia bacterium
AGATATTCTGGCGGTGGAGGAAACCTATTGTATTATGGAAGAAAACCTGCAGCGGGATCTGGATACCTACGAAATCCGGTACCCCGGCTATGACGAATACCGGATTTCAGGGGAAGTGGAGGGACACGACCCCCATGTGCTTGCGGCGATCCTGTCGGCGGTATATGGAGACTATACCCCGGAAGATGTGGATATGTTTCTGCATACCATATTCGGCTTGCAGTACCGGATGACCGAAACTGTCCGCAGAGAAACCCGGTACCGGTATGTGAATGGAGAACGGGTGCCGTATCTCTATACTATCTGTACGATGACACTGACCTGTACACCTCTGGAAGATCTGGCAGAATCTTTGCTGACAGACGAACAGTATGAACTGTATGAGATATACATGACCACATCCGGGAACCAACCGGAATTGTTTTCGTAATCAAAATTCACACAAAGTTGTTGACATCCCCCCAAAAAAGCTATATACTATACTCGTAGGTATGGTATCGACGAATACGGAGAACGATAATGAATGAGATCAAAATAAAGTATTCCAAAGATGCGCTGAAGTTTCTCTCTAAATTGGATAAGAAATCTGTCGGAAGAATCCGTGAATCCATCGAGGGACTGACACACAAACCGCCGGAAGGCGATATAAAGACCATGCAGGGATATACGGATGGTCGGAAACGACTTCGGGTTGGTTCATGGCGTGTCATATACCGGCATGATAATGAAGGAACAGTCGAAATTATCTTCATCATTGACATAGGCAATCGTGGTGATATATACAAGTAAGGGGGTATCAGTATGTCTGAGATTGTTATGGAAGCTGCCCGTCTGATGGATGTTCTGCCGGATGCAGATAAAGAATTTGCATATGAATTTATCAAAAAACTGGTTCTTGCATGGGATCCCGATTATACCAAGGTAACTGCCGAAGAAGCAGCACGGATTTCCGCAGCGGAAAACAGCGGATTTGTGGATTCTGAGGACATTGACTGGGATAGCATCGGAACCGATGAATGATATGTTCTTATCACAAAAACAGAATAGCACAGAAAGCATCTGTCTGACCGGCAGGTGCTTTTTCTGTGTGAGAAAGGAGAACAAATGAACCCGAAAATACAGAAACTGAAAGCGGAGAAGGAAAAGCTTCTCGCCAAACGAACATCCATTGACGTACGGTGTGATGAAATCGACGCACAGATCACGGAACTGGAAAACCTCGACATCGTAGGCACCGTCCGTGAAATGGGCATTACACCCGATCAGCTCGCCGAACTTCTGAAAAAGCTGATGAAATCTCCTGTGCCGTCAGAGAAAACGGAGGATCAGAATGAAACCGAACAAACATAAATTCAGACTGCTTGCCTGTCTGTGTGCCGTCATCGTATCTGTGGCGGCTTTTTCTGTTTCTGCTTCAGCCACAGCCTATTACGCATCGGACGAATCCGGCAGCAAAGTTCCGCCCGGCTCCATTGACAGCATCACTATCTCCACGGAGGACGTAGAACTGGATCACTCCGGCAGCAACGCCACCACGGAGATCGGCGGGATCACGGTGGATCTGGATTCCTTTTTTGAGAACCTGTTCAGCATCTTCGGCGGCACCGATGCCCTGACACCTGTGGGAAATCTGACGCTGATTGACGATATTTTGCAGGACGAAAGTACCATCAGCGTGGAGAAACTGGAAAATGAACAGAAAAGCAAGCAGTTCATCACCGTGCAGTCAAAGAACGGCAACTATTTCTATATCATTATTGACCGCAGCGGAGATACGGAAAACGTGTACTTTCTGAATCTGGTGGACGAAACAGACCTGTTCGCCCTGCTGGAAACCGAAGAAGAAACCAATGAAACCGAACCGGAAACCAAGCCTGTCCCCACCTGTATCTGTGAGGATAAGTGTATCACCGGCGAGGTAAACACCAAATGCGAAATCTGCGTTGTGACCATGAAAGACTGCGGCGGGAAAGAAGTGGTACAGGCGCCACCTGTCACCGATCCCGAACCGGAGAAGCAGGATAACAGCAAACTCCTGCTGTTGCTGCTGTTGTTAGCGGCAGGCGGCGGTGGGGCATACTGGTACTTTAAGATGTACAAACCCAAGCAGGATACCAAAGGCAACACAGAACTGGACGATTCCTATTTTGAGGATACCGAAGACGATCCTGTAGAATACGAAGAAAGTGAAGAAACGGAGGATAAAACTTGAAGTTAATCATTTGCGAAAAGCCGTCTGTGGGGATGGCAATTTCGTCCGTACTGGGAGCCAGAACCAGACATGACGGATATATGGAAGGAAACGGGTACCTTGTATCCTGGTGCTTCGGTCATTTGGCGGAACTGGCCAGCGCTGATACATATAACGAACAGTACCGAAAATGGCGGTATGACGATCTGCCGATTATTCCTATGAAATGGGAGTATCTTATAAAGGAAGGAAAACACCTGCAGTTTGAACTGCTGCGGGCACTCATGAGCCGAACGGACATTACTGAGGTAATCAATGCCTGCGATGCCGGGCGGGAAGGGGAGCTTATTTTTCGTACCGTTTATTACCTTGCCGGATGTACCCGCACCATGAAACGGCTGTGGATTTCCTCTATGGAAGAAGACGCAATCCGGAAAGGCTTTGACGATCTTCGTCCCGGCAGTGAGTATGACGGCCTGTAT
>JAFZET010000358.1 GCA_017560565.1 Clostridia bacterium
CTTTTTATGGTAAAATTTTATACTGAACTAAATTCGCTCTCCGGGCAGAATTGCGGGATTTTTTTGTGCAGTCCCGACAGAAACCCTGATTTTACCCTTATTTTATATACTACCGGTGAGCACGGCACAGTCTGAAGAATGGAGTGATCGCGCACATGGTTAAACCGCAGAAGGTCGGAAAAAACATACGAATGAGCTTTTCCAAGATCGATGAAGTGCTGGAAATGCCCAGCCTGATCGAGGTACAGAAGGAATCTTTTGAATGGTTCCTGCGGGAAGGGCTCCTGGAGGTTCTGGAGGACGTTTCCCCCATCACGGACTACTCCGGCAACCTGTTTATCGATTTTGTAGGCTATTCCCTGGATTCCAAGCCCAAATACCCCGTGGAAGAATGCAAGGAACGTGACGTAAACTACGCCGCTCCGCTGAAAGTGGATGTCCGTCTGTCCAACAAGCTGACCGGTGAGGTCAAGCAGTCTTCCATTTTCATGGGCAACTTCCCCCTGATGACCGAAAAGGGTACTTTCGTCATCAACGGCGCAGAAAGAGTTATCGTTTCCCAGATCGTCCGCTCCCCCGGCATCTACTATGATTCTGCTGTGGACAAGACCGGTAAGCGCACCTATGCCGCTACCGTGATCCCCTACAGAGGCGCATGGCTGGAATACGAAACCGACGCCAACGACGTATTCTATGTACGTATCGACAAAAACCGCAAGATTCCCGTTACCATTCTGATCCGCGCACTGGGTATCGAATCCCCCGCGGAAATCGAAGAAGTATTCGGCAATGAAATCAAGCTGACCGCTACTCTGGAAAAGGACACCTGTGAAGCGGAAGCCATCACCAACAAGAGCTCCATCCGTGATGAAGCGCTGAAAGAAATCTACAAGAAGCTCCGTCCGGGCGAGCCTGCCATCGTGGAATCCGCAGAGATCCTGATGAACGGTCTGTTCTTTGATCCCAAGCGGTATGACCTGATGCCCGTTGGTCGTCACAAGTATGACAAGAAGCTGTCTCTGGGCGCACGTCTGGCCGGACACACCCTGTCCCGTCCCGTTATCGCCCCCCTGACCGGCGAGCTGCTGTACGAAGACGGTGTACTGCTGACCCAGGAAGATGCAGACGCCATTGAAGCTGCCTGCGTCAACGAAGTATATCTGAAGCTGAATGAAGACGGCGCCGAAATCAAGGTGTTCTCCAACGGCACCGTGCGTCCCGCCGATGTGCTGGGCTATGACCTGGTGGACGCCGGGGTTGTGGAAAAGTGCCGTCTGGATGTTCTGATGGAAATCCGGGAAGAAGCCGGTGACGATCCGGAAGAGATCAAGGCTATCGCCCGGAAGCGTCTGGCTGACCTGTGTCCCAAGCACATCACCAGAGAAGATATCCTTTCTTCCATCAACTATCTGCTGGCTCTGTCCCACGATGTGGGCGTGACCGACGACATTGACCATCTGGGCAACCGCCGTGTCAGAAGCGTTGGTGAACTGCTGCAGAACCAGCTGCGGATCGGTTTTGCCCGTATGGACAAGATCATCAAGGAACGGATGAATATCCAGGACAACGAAGCCCTGTCCCCCCAGACTCTGATCAACCCCAGACCTGTGGACACCGCCATCCGTGAGTTTTTCGGCTCCTCCCCCCTGTCCCAGTTCATGGACCAGAATAACCCTCTGGCAGAACTGACCCACAAGAGACGTCTTTCCGCACTGGGTCCCGGCGGTCTGTCCCGTGACAGAGCCTCCTTTGAAGTGCGTGACGTACACTATACCCACTACGGTCGTATGTGCCCCATCGAGACCCCTGAAGGTCCCAACATCGGTCTGATTTCCTATCTGTCCACCTACGCCCGGATCTCCAAGTACGGTTTCATCGAAGCACCCTACCGCAAGGTTGTGCATGAAACCCTGGAAGACGGTTCTGTACGGCACAGAGTTACCGATGAAGTACAGTACATGACTGCCGACATCGAAGACAACTATGTAGTGGCACAGGCCAACGAACCTCTGGATGAAGATATGTGCTTCTCCAACAGAAAGGTTACCGGTCGTCACAAGGCAGACATCGTAGAAATCGACCCTGCCAGAGTTGACTTCATGGACGTATCCCCCAAGATGGTGGTGTCCGTAGCGACTGCGTGCATCCCCTTCCTGGAAAACGATGACAACTCCCGTGCACTGATGGGCTCTAACATGCAGAAGCAGGCTGTGCCGCTGCTCATGACCGACTCTCCCATCGTAGGTACCGGGATGGAATACAAGGCTGCTGTGGACTCCGGCGTAGTCGTAGTCTGCGAAAACGGCGGCTGGGTGGAAAGCGTTACCGCTGATGAAATCGTGGTTCACCGCGATGACAACCAGAAGGATACCTACCGCCTGATCAAGTTCAAGAGAAGCAACCAGGGCACCTGCGTGAACCAGCGTCCCATCGTCAGCCAGGGCGAAAGAGTGGAAGCCGGTCAGATCATCGCAGACGGTCCCTCCACCTCTCAGGGTGAAATCGCACTGGGCAAGAACGCCCTGATCGGTTTCATGACCTGGGAAGGCTACAACTACGAAGACGCCGTTCTGCTGAATGAAAGACTGGTGCGGGACGACATCTACACCTCCATCCACATCGAAGAATACACACACGACGCCAGAGACACCAAGCTGGGGCCGGAAGAAATCACCCGTGAAATCCCCAATGTGGGTGAAGACGCACTGAAGGATCTGAACGCCGACGGTATCATCAAGAAGGGTACCGAAGTACGTGCCGGTGATATTCTGGTCGGTAAGGTTACTCCCAAGGGTGAAACCGAACTGACTGCGGAAGAAAGACTGCTGCGTGCCATCTTCGGCGAAAAGGCAAGAGAAGTACGTGATACCTCCCTGCGTGTTCCCCACGGCGAAAACGGTATCATCGTGGACGTGAAGGTATTCACCCGTGAAAACGGCGATGAACTGCCCGCAGGCGTGAACAAGTCCGTCCGTGTATACATCGCCCAGAAGAGAAAGATCTCTGTCGGCGACAAGATGGCCGGTCGTCACGGTAACAAGGGTGTTGTATCCCGCATCCTGCCCCCCGAAGATATGCCTTTCCTGCCCGACGGCACACCTCTGGACATCGTGCTGAACCCCCTGGGCGTACCTTCCCGAATGAACATCGGTCAGGTGCTGGAAGTGCATCTGGGTATCGCAGCCAGAAAGCTGGGCTGGAAGATCATGACCCCCGTATTCGACGGCGCATCCGAAAAGGACATCGCAGACTGCATGAAGCTGGCGGGTATGGAACGTGACGTTCTCCCCAACGAAAACACCAACGGTAAGAACATCTTTGAAGAAATCACCGATGCCGAAACCGGTGAAAAGAGCCTGCGTCCCATCACCGGCGACCAGAGAGACGACAAGGAATACCTGGAATCTCTCCGCCAGGACGGCAGACTGAAGATCGTTGACGGCAAGACCATCCTGTACGACGGCCGTACCGGCGTACCCTTCGACAACCCGGTTACCGTGGGCATCATGTACTACCTGAAGCTCCACCATCTGGTTGACGATAAGATCCATGCCCGTTCCACCGGTCCCTACTCCCTGATCACCCAGCAGCCTCTGGGCGGTAAGGCACAGTTCGGCGGCCAGCGTTTCGGGGAAATGGAAGTATGGGCACTGGAAGCTTACGGTGCTGCTTACACCCTGCAGGAAATCCTGACCGTGAAGTCTGACGATACCATCGGCCGTGTGAAGACCTACGAAGCCATCGTCAAGGGCAACAACATACCCACACCCGGTGTTCCCGAATCCTTCAAGGTTCTGGTCAAGGAACTCCAGTCCCTGGGTCTGGACATCCACGTTCTGAACGATGGCGGCGAGGAAATTGACCTTGCCACTCTGGGTGAAGAAGAACTGGAAGCACCCAACATCGTCTCCGATGAAAACGAAGTGACCGCCGATGACGTAGGCGCATCCGTGGAAACCGATGATATCTTCAATTCCTTTATTGAAGAAAACATGGACGATGACATGGAAGAAGAACCCGATGACGCTGCACTGCTGGCAGCTGACAAGCACGGATTCGACGATTTCGGCATGGACGAGGAATTCTGATTCCCGCCCCCGATTCCCGGTAACAGATAAAGCCATGGCGGGAGTATTCCACTCCTGCCACCGGCTGAAACTATACAAGAGAAGGTATACTGCTGATGGAACGCAATATATTTGATTCGATACAAATTGGTCTTGCTTCTCCCGAGATGATCCGCAGCTGGTCCTATGGGGAAGTAAAGAAGCCGGAAACGATCAACTACCGTACCCTGAAAGCGGAACGGGACGGTCTGTTCTGCGAACGCATCTTTGGTCCCACCAAGGACTGGGAATGCCTCTGCGGTAAGTACAAGCGGATCCGGCACAAAGGCAAAATCTGTGAAAAGTGCGGCGTACAGGTTACACAGAAGAAAGTAAGACGTGAACGGATGGGGCATATTGAGCTGGCAGCTCCCGTTTCCCACATCTGGTATTTCCGTGCCATCCCTTCCCGGATGGGTCTGCTGCTGGACATCTCTCCCAGACTGCTGGAAAAGGTTCTGTACTTCGCTTCCTATATCGTAATTGATCCCGGTGATACCCCGCTGGCCAAGTATTCCCTGCTGAAGGAATCCGAATACCGTGCTGCACAGGAACGGTATGAAAACGCCTTCCGTGTCGGCATGGGCGCACAGGCCATCAAGGAACTGCTGGACGAACTGGATATCGAAGCCCTGTCCGAACAGCTGAAAACCGAACTGGAAAAGGCATCCGGTCAGAAGAAGGTACGCATCGTAAAGCGTCTGGAAGTGGTGGAAGCATTCCGGAAGTCCGGCAACAAGCCCTCCTGGATGATCATGGATGTGGTTCCCGTTCTGCCTCCGGATATCCGTCCCATGACCCAGCTGGACGGCGGTCGTTTTGCTACCTCCGACCTGAACGACCTGTACCGTCGTGTTATCAACCGTAATAACCGTCTGAAGAGACTGCTGGAGCTGCACGCTCCCGATATCATTGTCCGCAACGAAAAGCGTATGCTGCAGGAAGCTGTTGACGCCCTGATCGACAACGGCCGCCGCGGCAAGCCCGTAACCGGTCCCTCCAACCGTCCTCTGAAGTCTCTGTCCGAAATGCTCCGCGGTAAGCAGGGTCGTTTCCGTCAGAACCTGCTGGGTAAGCGTGTTGACTACTCCGGTCGTTCTGTAATCGTTGTAGGTCCCGATCTGAAGATCTACCAGTGCGGTCTGCCTAAGGAAATGGCGATCGAACTGTTCAAGCCCTTCGTAATGAAGCGTCTGGTGGAAACCGGTAAGGCCTCCAACATCAAGGAAGCCAAGAAGAAGGTGGAAAAGGTCAATCCGGACGTATGGGATGCACTGGAAAACGTCATCAAGTCCCATCCCGTTCTGCTGAACCGTGCACCTACCCTGCACCGTCTGTCCATTCAGGCTTTCGAACCTGTTCTGGTAGAAGGTAAGGCTATCAAGCTGCATCCTCTGGTATGTAAAGCATTCAACGCCGACTTTGACGGTGACCAGATGCCCGTACACGTACCGCTGTCCGCCGAAGCACAGGCCGAAGCACGTTTCCTGATGCTGTCTGCCAACAACCTGCTGAAGCCCGTGGACGGTCGTGCCATCGCCGTTCCTTCTCAGGACATGGTGCTTGGTTCCTTCTATCTGACGCTGGATAAGCCCGGCGAACCCGGTGAAGGCAAGGTATTCCGCGACTTCGATGAAGCCATGATGGCTTACGAAAACGGTCTGCTGGGTCTGCACGCTCCCATCAAGGTTCGTGTTACCAAAGAAATCGACGGCAAGCCCGTTACCCGCCTGATCGACGCTACCCTGGGTCGTCTGATCTTCAACAAGCCCATCCCGCAGGATCTGGGGTATGTAGACAGAAACGATCCCGAAAAGGCTTTTGATCTGGAAATCATGTTCGTCTGCGGCTCCAAGGAACTGGGCAACATCATTGACCGGTGTATCCGTGCGCATGGTTTTGCCATCACCTCCGCCATGCTGGACGATATCAAGTCCATGGGTTACAAGTATTCCACCAGAGCGTCCATTTCCATCTCTGCTGCGGATATGATCATTCCCAAGGAAAAATATACCCTGGTTGCCGCTGCCGAAAAGAAGGTTGACGAGATCGCCAAGCACTTCCGCCGCGGTGAGCTGACCGACGAAGAACGGTACAACAACGTTATCGAAGTCTGGGAACAGACTACCAAGGACGTTGTAGCCGCACTGCAGGCCAACTTCGACCGTTACAACTCCATCAAAATGATGTCCGACTCCGGTGCCCGAGGCTCCATGACACAGATGCGTCAGCTGGCCGGTATCCGTGGTCTGATGTTCGCCACCAACGGTAAAACCATGGAACTGCCCATCAAGTCCAACTTCCGGGAAGGTCTGAACATTCTGGAATACTTCATGGCTGCCCGTGGTGCCCGTAAGTCCCTGTCCGATACCGCTCTGAAGACCGCCGACTCCGGTTACCTGACCAGACGTCTGGTTGACGTTGCACAGGACGTAATCATCCGTGAAGAAGACTGCGGCGCGTCTGCCGGTCTCTGGGTTTCCGACATCAAGGAAGGTAACGATGTTGTTGAAGGTCTGAAGGACCGTCTGGTTGGTCGTTACACCGTCGGTGCCGTATGCCATCCCGAAACCGGTGAAGTCATCGTGGAAAACAACCAGATGATCTCCGAAGCAGAAGCCTCCGCCATCGTGAAGGCCGGTGTAACCGATGTACAGATCCGTACCGTTCTCCAGTGCCGCTCCCGTTACGGTGTCTGCGCACACTGCTACGGTTCCGACCTGGCAAACGACAAGCCTGTCAACGTGGGTGAATCCGTAGGTATCATCGCAGCTCAGTCCATCGGTGAACCCGGTACCCAGCTGACCATGAGAACCTTCCACACCGGTGGTGTAGCCGCTGCCAACATCACCCAGGGTCTTCCCAGAGTTGAAGAACTGTTCGAAGCCAGAAAGCCCAAGAAGACCGCTATCGTTGCCGAATGCGCCGGTACCGTGTCTATTCAGGACGTAAAGAAGATCCACAACATCACCATCACTCCCGATGCTGTGGAACTGGAACCCATTGTTTACCAGATCCCCTTCGGTACCAGAATCGTTGTGGAAGACGGTCAGCACGTAGGTCCCGGTAAGGAACTGACCGAAGGTGACAAGAACCCCGCCGATATTCTGCGTATCAACGGGATCGATGCTGTGTACAACTACATCATCCTGGAAGTGCAGAAGGTTTACCGTTCTCAGTCCATCAACATCAACGACAAGCACATCGAAGTTATCGCCCGTCAGATGACCCGTAAGATCCGCGTGGCAGACGAAGGTCACACCGGTCTGCTCTCCGGTTCCATGGTCAATGTATCCGAATTCCTGGCTGCCAACGAAGAGATCCAGGAACGGATCGATGCCGGTGAATACGATCTGATGAAGGCTACCGGCGAAGCAGTGCTGCTGGGTATCACCAAGGCTTCCCTGCTGACCGAATCCTTCCTGTCCGCCGCTTCCTTCCAGGAAACCACCAAGGTTCTGACCGAAGCCGCTATCAAGGGCAAGATCGACCACCTGCTGGCTCTGAAGGAAAACGTAATCATCGGTAAGCTGATTCCCGCCGGTACCGGTATGGATCAGTACAGAAACATCGAAGTGGAACACACCATCGATCCCAACTCTCCTTTCCTGGATCTGGATCTGTCCGACTTTGAAGAGGAAGATCTCCACGATGAAGACGACTTCTTCGATGACGAAGACGATTTCGCTCACGATGACTATGCCGACAGCCTGGATGACCCCGATCCCTCCGACATCATGTCTGATGACGGCGACACGGAAGATGCTCTGCTGTAATCTTCCCTATATAATATAATGTACAAAGAACAAACGCCTTCTGTACCGGTTCTCCCGATACGGAGGCGTTTTTCTGTGCCGGATCCCGGATTTCCTTTATTTTCTATTGAAAAACAGTGCTAAAATCCGGGTCGGTTTTGCATAAATGTTGTGCAAGTGGGAGAATATGAATCCAGTGGTCAAATCCCCTTGACAAAAAAGCAGGAATTTGTTATAATGGGGTGCATGCATTGGGAAAGAGAGGTTTTTCTATGCCCAAATGCAGCCGTTCCGGTTTCATCTCTGCCGGTTCGAAGTGCCAAAACGGCAATTATCTACATCTATTACAGAAGAAATGGAGGATTACCAAGATGCCTACTTTTAATCAGCTGGTTAAGCAGGGCAGAACGGACAAGACCTACAAGTCCAAGTCTCCCGCACTGCAGCAGGGCTTCAACTCTCTGAAGAAGGTTCCCACCGATCAGAGTGCTCCTCAGAAGCGCGGCGTATGCACCAAGGTTCATACCCAGACTCCCAAGAAGCCTAACTCTGCTATCCGTAAGATCGCCAAGGTTCGTCTGACCAACGGTATGGAAGCTACCTGCTACATTCCCGGTATCGGTCACAACCTGCAGGAACACTCTGTAGTTCTGATCCGCGGCGGTCGTGTACGTGACCTGCCCGGTGTAAGATACCACATCATCCGCGGCACTCTGGATACCCAGGGCGTTGCCAACCGGAATCAGTCCCGTTCCAAATACGGCGCAAAGAGAGCCAAGAAGAAATAATTTTCCGGCTCACCCCACTACTGCTTAATGCAGCATAATTCCTCGTTTGTGTTGACCTGCCTGTAATAGATGTTTATCATACACTCACTGGCCAGGAACACACTTGCGGAAGATTTCTTTCGAGTACCTGTGATATCATTTAAAATTTATGAAGGAGGGAAGAACAGTGTCTAGAAGAGGTCAGATTTCTAAGAGAGATGTACTGCCGGACCCGCTTTATAATTCCAAGCTGGTCACCAAGCTGATCAACAATGTTATGTACGACGGCAAAAAGGGCGTTGCACAGAAGATTGTATACGACGCGTTCGCTCAGGTTGAATCCAAGGTTGGTCAGAACCCCCTGGAAGTATTCACCGAAGCACTGGAAAACGTAATGCCCGTTCTGGAAGTTAAGGCTCGCCGTGTAGGTGGCTCCAACTACCAGGTTCCCATGGAAGTTAGACCGGAAAGACGTCAGACCCTGGGTC
>JAFZET010000359.1 GCA_017560565.1 Clostridia bacterium
ATGCCCAGTCCCCCCGTTCAGACTCCCGTGTTCACCGAACAGGAGCCGGAACCTATTACTTGGGATGACGTGAAGGCATACATACCCCACGCCTATCTGACCGGTGCGGCGGTGTTTCTCCTGTGGAATCTGCTGTCCTACCGGATGTACACCGCAAAAATCCTCCGCACGGCAGGAGAAGCGGATGCAAAAACACAGGAAATCTACGAATCCGTCTGCCGGAAGAAGGGACTGTCCCGTTCGCCGGTACTGCTGGTCTCACCCGATGTAAACAGCCCCGCCGCATTCGGGCTGATCCGCCGCAGAATCGTTCTGCCGGAGATAGACTTCACGGAAAACGGACTGGCGGGAGCCCTGTCCCACGAAGTCACCCACTGTAAACGGGGAGACTTGTGGATCAAGGCGGTCTGCCTGCTGGCACGGGCATTCCATTGGTTCAATCCTCTCGTACATCTGGCGGCATTCCGCTGTGAGATGGAAATGGAGCTGTCCTGTGACGAATCGGTGCTGGCGGGATGCGATGAAAACACCCGTGCGGCGTATGGGGAAGTGATGCTGGACATCATAAAGAGATGCCGCAGAAACAGAGGTGCGCTGACGACTCACTTCAATCCGGGGAAAAATGCAGTGAAGGCGAGATTTACGAACATCCTCTACGGCTCCGGGAAAAAGCGGGGGCTGTGGCTGATTGCGGTATGCCTGGTGCTGTGTCTTGTGGCGGGAGCGATTGTGGCGTGCAGGACGGAAGTGCCGGAAGAAGCAACTGAAACTGCAGAAGAAGCCCAACAGCGTGAAACATTGCTTGCCACGTATGAACTGTATCAGACAGAATATAGTGATCTTCAGGCACAGCTGGAACTGTTAGATGACAAACATGCAGATCTGACAGCAAACAGAGCTGAACTGCAGACAGAACTACAAACTCTGACAGCATTACGGGAAGACCTGTATACACAGCTTGCCGGAATGCCCGAAGATTCCGAAGAAGCACTGCATATGCGTCTTGCCATACAGGAATATGATGAAAAAATCAAAAGCCATCAGATGGCGATGAATGGTGTGGATGCTGAAATAGCACTTCTGAAAAGTCAACGGCAGACTGTACAGGAAAAACTGCAGGCTCTTGCAGACAGTATAAACGATACCGAAGCGAAGATGCAGGAAATGGATATATTGCAGGAAAATGATATCGCTGCAGAAGATACCACAAATGCTGTTACAGTTACTTCCGCTATTTACCTCTGTGATGATGTATATCGTGGAGACATCACACCCACGCACGGCGAGAGCACCATCACCTTTCCTGAAGGATTGAACGGTTACAAGCTGTATACCTGTGAGGTGCTGCTTTGTACGGACGAATGCGATCCGCATGATGTGGTATGGAGTAAATTTTTCGGATATGCAGGAGGGTTTCCTCTGACAGAGCTGGAGATCACAAAGACCGGTTCCTATCCCGCAAGGCTCTGGCTGTTCACCTATCCGGACGAGATTCTGGAACAGATTCTTTCCGATATGGATAAGGGCGGCGCAACAGAGGAGCAGAAGCAGGAATACCGGAATAAACGTGCTTATCTGTATCTGGTATCGGTGGATGCGGATCACTGTGCATGCATTTTCATCGAACCGGATGATATGAACGTCAGACCGGAAAACGAACAGGAGATACTGGATGCGCTGGTAGCTGCGGTGGAGATTGACATAACCAGAATATCAGAAGAAAACTGGACGAA
>JAFZET010000360.1 GCA_017560565.1 Clostridia bacterium
AGACTGGTTTCCAAGAACTCCAACAACACCGAATCCGAATACGCTTCTCAGATCACCAAGGCAGAAACCGAATACGCCAAGGTTATCGAACAGTATCTGAAGCTGGAAGAAGAACTGGGCTGATTTCCGCAGAACAGCAAAATACTATAGAGTTAAGTCCCCGTAATTCCGGTCCTGCCGGGACTGCGGGGATTTTTCTGCCCTTGACAAAAAACAGGAAATCTGCTATAGTGATACCATATATCGGAAAAGAAGGTACAGTGATGGACAACGAAACCGAAAGAGTACGAAAGATTCTGGCTGATCATGGGCTTACGGACAGCGGACTGCAGAAAGCAGACAGTGGTTTCCGCAATACGGTATGGCTGACGGACAATGCTGCTGTGAAGATCTACGGAGACGATAACAGAAACGGTGCCGCCATTGAGCGATGGATCTACCGGGATGTGCGTCCCTCCTATGCGCCGGAGCTGCTGGGCGAAGGGGAAGACTATATTATCCTCCGCAGAATCCACGGCGAGAGCCTGTTTCACCTGTGGTATCAGACCGATGACCGGACAAGACGACAGTATATCCGTCAGGCAGGAGAGATTATCCGGCAAATGCAGAACCTGACTTTCCCCGAACCGAATGTCTTCCGTGTTCCCGCAGACTGGAAAAGGGAACTGCTCTGCCGGGTAGAAACCCTGCTTGCAAAACTTGCCGCCATCCCAGACAGCATTCCGGCGGAGCTGGCGGAGGAGGTGCGCAGGTACATCACGGAAAACGGAGATGTTCTGGAGGACACAACGCTCTGCCCGGTGTACAGCGATCTCCATTTTGACAATCTGCTGGTGGACGGAGAGGGCAGGATGCGGCTCATCGACTACGAAATGATGGAAGCCGCCCCCCGGGACTATCTTCTGGATGTGTGGCACCGGATGCTTGTGCACCCCTTTACCTACGCAAACGAAGAGGACCACGAACATACAAAACCGGAAGACTATACGGAAATCACTCGCTGGCTCAGAGAGGAAGTGCCGGAACTGTTTGTCCACCCGCTGCTGCAGCAAAGAGTAAACATCTACTCTCTGCTGTATGAACTGGATCTGCTGACAGACTATCCCGGTGCGGCATGGCCCATAGAACGGATCGGGCACTGGCTGGCGGAAGATGTGCCGGTGTAAGAGAAGTAAGAGATAAGAAATCAGAGATAAGAAGTATTTAAGGAGAATATATGCAGCATTTGGGTACGCTTCCGCTGGTGACGGAGCGGCTTATATTAAGGCAATTCCGCACGGAGGATGCAGAAGCCATGTATAAAAACTGGGCGTCGGATCCGGAGGTGACAAAATACCTCATGTGGCCGCCTCACAGTGATCCTTCCGTTACAGCGGCAGTGTTGGCGGACTGGGTGAAAAAATACGAAAATCCGGATCACTACCAGTGGGCGATCACCGTAAAGGAAAACGGCAGTGAACCTATCGGCTCCATTGCCGTGGTGGAATATGAGGATTCTGTAGCAAAAATGCATATCGGCTACTGCATCGGCAGAGCCTGGTGGCATCAGGGGATCATGACCGAAGCACTCCGTGCCGTCATGGAGTACCTGTTTGATACCGTAGGTGCCAACCGACTGGAAGCCAGGCACGATCCCCGGAATCCCTACTCCGGTGCAGTCATGCGCAAATGCGGGATGCAATATGAGGGCACTATGCGCCAGTCCGACCGGAACAACCAGGGGATATGCGATGCAGCGTATTATGCACTGTTGCGCAGTGAACGATAACAAATAGAAAATCCATACCAGAGGGAATTTTCCGTCCGGTATGGATTTTTTTCTGTATTAACGGAATCAGCCGAAGTATGCTCTTGCGGATGCAAACAGTTTGGGATCGTAGTTGCCGGGTACGTTCTGATACAGACCGGCATTCCAGCGTTCGGTGTGCCCCATTTTACCCAGTACACGTCCATCGGGAGAGGTGATGCCTTCGATGGCCAGCAGAGAACCGTTGGGGTTGAAGTCCATATCCATGGTGGCGTTGCCGTCCAGATCAACATACTGGGTAGCTACCTGTCCGTTCTTCACAAGATCAGCCAGTACGCTTTCGGGCGCAATGAAACGACCTTCGCCATGAGAAATGGCTACATTGTAAACGTCACCTACATTGGTAGATGCCAGCCAGGGGGACTTGTTGGACGCAATTCTGGTCCGTACAATTCTGGACTGGTGATGACCGATCGTATTGAAGGTCAGGGTGGGGCAGTTTTCATCGGTGTCCACGATTTCGCCAAAGGGAACCAGACCCAGCTTTACGATGGCCTGGAAGCCGTTGCAGATACCGCACATCAGACCGCCGCGAACCTTCAGCATTTCGTTGGTCCGTTCCTTGATGATACCGTTGCGGAAGAATGCCGTGATGAACTTGCCGGAGCCGTCAGGTTCGTCACCGCCGGAGAAGCCGCCGGGAACAAAGATCACCTGGGTCTGGGGCAGTTTGTCACCGAAGTACGCTACGGAATCGGCAACAGCATTGCTGGTAAGATTGCGGATCACCACGATTTCCGGTGCGAAACCGGCATTTTCCAGAGCCTTGGCGGTGTCGTATTCACAGTTGGTACCCGGGAATGCGGGAATCAGCACACGGGGCTTTGCGAACTTTTCGCTGGAGTATACGCGGGAAACAGCAGGAGCGCAGATGTTTTCCACCTTAGAGGCGTCAGCCTTCTTGGTATCGGTGGGGTAAACGCCTTCCAGCTTGCCTGCGTAGATGCCGTACAGATCGCACATGCACAGCTTCTGTTCGCCGTAAGACAGGGCGTACTCATCGGTGGTCCAGCCCAGCAGAGCATCGGCACAGCAGGGGCAGGCTTCTTCCACTTCCAAGATGAAGGAACCGTAGCTGTAGCCGAACAGGTCAGCCAGAGATACCTTTGCATCCACGGCAAAACCGACACGGTTGCCGAAGCCCATCTTCATGACAGCTTCTGCAGCACCGCCGAAGCCGGGAGTATAGATAGCCTTTGCCTTACCGGATTCCACCAGACCATGTACCTTTTCGTACAGAGCCAGCAGGGAAGCGGTTTCGGGCAGACCGTTTTCATCAACGGCAGGACGGAACCAGTAAACCGGATGACCGCCCTTCTTGAATTCGGGAGTGGTTACATTGGACAGCTTGTCCGTGGTTACAGCAAAGGAAACCAGCGTGGGCGGAACATCCAGATCTTCAAAGGAACCGGACATGGAGTCCTTACCGCCGATTGCCGCAACGCCCAGGTTCATCTGTGCCTTGTAGGCGCCCAGCAGAGCCGCCAGAGGCTTACCCCAGCGCTTGCCGTCCTTCAGAGGCTTTTCAAAATATTCCTGGAAGGTCAGGTATACATCTTCAAAAGATGCGCCTGCGCCGATCAGCTTGGAAACGGATTCCACAACCGCCAGATACGCACTGTGGTAAGGAGACTTTTCAGC
This sequence comes from Clostridia bacterium, assembly GCA_017560565.1. GTDB lineage: Bacteria > Bacillota > Clostridia > Oscillospirales > CAG-272 > UMGS1696. The sequence goes on from JAFZET010000360.1 coordinate 3,449, forward strand.
AATGTACGGATTGTAGCCCCATGCCATGAAGGAAACGGTATCAGTGTCACCGTGTTCGGTGGAAACCTTGTGAACCATTGCCTGAGAGGGGGTATCCTGATATTTGCCGCCGAAGGGCATCATTACGGTGCCGGCGCCGATGGTGGAGTCAAACCGTTCGGACAGACCTCTCTTGGAGCAGACATTCAGATCCCCTGCCAGAGCCTTCATGCCGCATTCGAAGCAGGCGGGAACATCCTTGGCAAAAGCGGCGGGAGAAGCGGGAGCAATATCAATATGCTTTTCAGCACCGTTGGAATTCAGGAATTCGCGGGAGATATCCACGATGGTCTTGCCGCGCCAGTGCATGACCAGACGGGGTTCGGCAGTCACGGTCGCCACGATGGTAGATTCCAGGTTTTCAGCGTCCGCCAGTTCGCAGAATCTTGCGGCATCTTCAGGAGCGACAACCACAGCCATTCTTTCCTGGGATTCGGAGATGGCAAGTTCCGTGCCGTCCAGACCGTCGTACTTCTTGGGCACCTTGTCCAGTTCGATCACCAGACCGTCCGCCAGTTCTCCGATGGCAACGGAAACACCGCCGGCACCGAAGTCGTTGCAGCGCTTGATCAGACGGGCAGCTTCGCCGTTGCGGAACAGTCTCTGCAGTTTTCTTTCTTCGGGAGCGTTCCCCTTCTGTACTTCCGCACCGCAGGATTCCAGAGAGTGCAGGTCATGGGACTTGGAGGAACCGGTAGCACCGCCGCAGCCATCACGACCGGTACGACCGCCCAGCAGGATCACCAGGTCACCATCCACGGGACATTCTCTGCGTACATGATCTTCGGGAGTTGCTGCGATAACAGCACCGATTTCCATTCTCTTTGCCATGTAGCCGTCATGGTACAGTTCGTCTACCTGTCCGGTTGCCAGACCGATCTGGTTACCGTAGGAGGAGTAGCCGGCAGCAG
>JAFZET010000361.1 GCA_017560565.1 Clostridia bacterium
CATAATGATCCGCAGTACCAGGAAAATGGCGAAGGCGGTGACCAGGAAGTCGATGATAGTCTGAATGAAAGTACCGTACAGGATGGCGGTTTCAGCGGTTACAACTGCACCGGTTTCGTCCAGAACGGCTTCCTTGAGAACCACTTTCCAGTCGTTGATGTTCAGACCGCCTACCAGCAGGCTGATCACGGGGGTAACGATGTTATTTACAAGGCCGGTGGTGATCTTACCGAATGCGCCGCCGACTACAACACCGACTGCCATGTCGATGACATTGCCCCGGGTGATGAATGTTTTGAAATCTGCCCAGAATTTTCCCATGATGAAATCCTTTCCGATATGTGATAATATTGGTTTGCTGTAAGTATACCACATTCTGCGGCGGTGCGCAAGAGGAAAACCGGATTCTGCCGAAAAAATACAGGTCTGCCGTGTGACAGACCCGTATAAAACTCACTTCTGTTCTGTGTCCTTTGCGATTTCTTCCGGCGTGCGGACTCTGCTGCCGAACAGGGCGGCAATCAGGACAAGGCGTCCCTTTTCGTCTGTACGCACGGTGTATTCCGTCCGACCCAGCACGTCCTCCGGCACATCCACAAGGGTGTAGATCCGGCGCATTCCCTCGCAGATAGGCATATAACCGTCACCGGTGCCTTCCGCTTCCGTCAGAACAAACCGTGCGGACTGTTCGGCGCCGTTGTCCGTGAAATAGTGTACCGCCTGTACGATGCCCACGCCGGGAGCAAAGTCGTAGTACATCTTTCCGCCGCGGTAGTCGGATCCGCCGTTTTGTCCGACAGAATATACGTGTACCCGGAGACAGTTTTCGTAGGTTCCGGCGGGAAGGGTGATGCTTCCCACAGCTTCTACACGGATGTCAGAGGTCTTGCCGCCGTCGTATTCACGTTTCTCCGTGTAGCCGTCCGCCCATTTGTCCAACCAGATACAACCGGTCACATCTTTGAGAATGTCCCAGATCCAGTTGTAGAGAAGCGGGGAAATCAGGGGGATATCCTTCCACTCAAAGTGGTAGGGATAATTGTCGTCCAGTGTCCATCCATTCTCGGTACGGTTCAGCCAGAAGGGAGAGAAGAAATTCCAGTACCCCTTCACCGGACAGCCGGGATTGGCTTCGGGATCGGTGGTCCAGATTTCCTCCATGACCTTCTGTGCGGCGGCGGTGTAGTCCTTCCGGAAGGGGGTATCCGCCAGCTCTGCGGCGCGTGCCAGTGTGGGACGCATATCGGCAGCCAGCCATTCTCTGTCACCTTCCTCCGCCACGTATTCCGCACGGACTTTCGTAAACTGGTCTTCCCAGGTGTCGGCGTATCCGAGACGCTGTACCAGATGGCAGCCGGAGAGGATTACCTTTTCGTTGTCCGCATAGGCAACTTCGTAGGTTTCCCATGAGGTGAGCATATCGTTTGCTTTTTCGGCAGTGTATTCCCACCGATTGTCCACAGCCATGGGCAGAAGACCTTCGCCGCCTGCGATGTTGTATGCTTTCAGCGTGAGAACTTCGTCCCCGTCTCTCTGGGCAAAGCGGATCAGACCTACGCCGGGCTTCATCCAGAAGGTCATATCCCCCTTCCAGCTGCCGGTGATCGTCCAGCGTCCGCAGCCATCGAAAACGCCGGCAGGGGTTTCCAAAGTGATGCCGTCTTCAACAAAGGTCAGCACCACTTTTCCGTCCGATGCGGTGATTGATTCTCCGGGCTTCATGGATGCATCCGGGAAACGATTGTCGCACCGGGAAATGAAGTACATGGGAGAATGGGGTACACCGCCCCAGTTCATCAGATCCCCTGTGGAATAGCCGGGCTGCTTATCGAAATACAGCTTGCCGTCCTCATAACGGTATTCCTCACCGGTGGCGCCGCCGTAATAGCTCTTGTACTTTCCTCTGTCGGGAATGTTTTCTTCCAGTTTCATGGCGGCCAGAGCGTTGGCATAGTACACATCCGCCTGGGTCAGCACTTCCAGTACCTTCCGGCAGCACTCGGACATAGCGTCACGGTCACCGTTTTCCTGAGAATAATACCCCAGCCAGAACCACTCATAGCCAAGTGCCTGCACGTAGCCTTCTTCCTCCAGTTTTGCGATCTCCTGCCGCATGAAGTCCAGCCGTTCTTTGCCTTTGAACTTTTCGAAGTCCTGCACCAGCAGAAACTGTTTTACGTCCTCGTTATGGCTCGCATCACAGCATTCCCGGATTCTGGCAAGCAGAGCGTCCTTGTCCCCCTTTTCCTCCTCCGGCAGCCACCAGAACCCCCGCATCAGCACATCGGCCATGGCGTGGTTCTTCTGTGCCCGATAGCCTTCCTCCGGGATCTTCTCCACATCCGCCAGTACATCCTTATAGTAATCGGAGAAGCCGGTCTTGTCATTGCGGTAGCTCCACTTTTTCAGCTTTTCTACCTTTTCCATCACTGTATGCACAAATTTTTCTGTTTCGTTTCCGTTCATCATATCAAACCCCTTTCTGAGCTTTTCTCTGCCTTCGTGCAGTCTGTATTTCACCGTCCCCGCCGGAATGGACAGCCGGTACGCAATCTCCGCCACGGACAACCCTTCAAAATAGTGAAGCCGGATGACAGTGCGTACCTTGTCGCTGAGCCTGTCGAGACTCTGGCGGAGGATTTCGCTGACTTCTTCCTCCGCCTGTTCCTTCTGCCAGAGGAGATAATCCCGGCGTGCGGCGATGGCTTCGATTTCCGCTTCATCGGGCGGCAGATAATCCCGGTAGTGCTTTGCCATATTTCTGGCGGTGTTCCCGGCGATCCGGCATACCCACGTACCGAAACGGGTCGGTTCACGCAGGGTATTCAGCCGCATCCACGCGGTCACAAAGGCGTCCTGTGCGGCGTCCTCCGCCAGAAAACGGTTCCGCAGGGACAGATACGCCGTGTTCAGCGCCGGTTTCTGATACCGCCGAACCAGCTCCTCGTAGGCGTCCTGTTCCCCCAGCAGGGTCAGGGACACCAGCGCATCGTCCGGGATGTCGTGATATTTGTTGGGCATGGGGTCTCCTTTTTGTGTGTTTCAGATGCATCTGTTGACAGATAGACAATCGGGACGGAGAAAAGGTTGGGAGAAACAGAAAAACTCCGGAAAATTTTTGTTTTTTCTTGATTATATCACAAAAAAGCGGTATACTCAAGGTAAAGAAACCCATATATACCTGCTGCAAAGGAGAATGGAAATGAAATTACATATTGCTGTCATTGGCTGCGGTGACTTTGCCCAGAGCTTTGTGCCTCTGTTCCAGGCACATCCTGATGTGGAATCGGTCTGCGTGTGCGATATCATACCGGAAAAGGCGCAGGCGTATGCAGAAAAGTTCGGCGTACCCATCTGTCCGTCTTTTGAAGATGCCCTCGGGGATCCTGCCATCGACACCGTAGCCATCTTCACCCAACGGCATCTCCACGGACCCATGGTAACAAAAGCTCTGTATGCGGGAAAGCACGTATATTCCGCCGTGCCCATGGCTACCACGCCTGAGGAATGCGGCGAGATCATCGAAGCCGTAAAGACCACCGGCAAGTGCTACATGATGGGCGAAACCTGCATCTACTACCCTTGCTCCATGTACTGCCGTAAAGCCTACGAAAGAGGGGAGTTCGGGAAATTCGTTTACGGCGAAAGCCAGTATTTCCACGATCTTTCCCATTTCCCCAAGAGTTTTCTGAATGACAGACCCAATTCCGCTCTGCCGCCCTTTTTCTATCCCACCCACTCCACGGCAATGCTGCTGTACGCCATCGGTGAACACGCTGTGAAGGTTTCCACCGTGGGGTACAAGGACACCGAAGAAAATACCCCCTATGCAGTGGGAGAGAACCCGTGGGACAACGAATTTTCCAACGAATTCTCCCTGATGCAGCTCTCCGGCGGCGGCACGGCACGGATCAGCGAATGCAGACGGATCGGGTATAAGGCGCCCTCGTCTTTCATCTCCGGCTTCTACGGTACGAAGGGTTCCTATCAGTTCAATAACGCCCAGCATCTGGTGACAAAACTGACCAGTACCGGCGTGGATCTGACCGATGTCAGCGATCAGGTGAATCCGTACATGATGACGGAGCACAAGGGGGATGCGGATTTCAAGCAAAAGGTCGCCAATCACACCTGGCAGTGGAACGGATTCTCTCCGGTGCAGGATGACGAATATGCCCGCCTGCCCCAGTCCTTCAAGGATATGCCGTCGAAAAACGGACACATGGCTTCCCACCAGCTGCTGATCGACGATTTCTGTACGGCTGCGGCGGAAGGAAAACTGCCCAAAGTACACGCATGGCTGGCGGCACGGTTTACCATTCCGGGACTGGTGGCACATGAATCCGCAAAACAGGGCGGCGTGCTGCTGGATATTCCGGACTACGGCGAACCCGATTCCCTGCTGTGATAAAAAAAACAGGACATATAATAAAGCCTCTGCAAGACAAATGGACAGAAACTGCGCCATCCTGCCTGCAGAGGTTTTTGTTTGGTTATTTTTAAGGTATTATTTTCTCTTTTTGAGCAAACAGACCGGAATCAAAATCTCCAGAAAAGTCTTAATCTGTATGTATCCGTCACTGACTTCCGTGATAATCACTGCGGAAAGCTGCAATATCCTCCACAAACAACAAAAAACAGCCCCCGTTTGGAGACTGTCTTCTGTTACCAAGGCGCCACCCGGAATCGAACCGGGGAATAAAAGTTTTGCAGACTTCTGCCTTACCGCTTGGCTATGGCGCCATCTCG